>CAZEFX010000044.1:17932-22161 GCA_964511525.1 uncultured Jutongia sp. | reverse complement strand
GACGTATAATATATATTGTCAATATAATATTGAATTTTTTTTTAACATTATATTAAGACACTAAAAAAAGCCTGGAAAAATATTTTTCCAGGCCTATATGCTTTAAAATATAGAATTATTTAAAATGAACATCGGATTGGGTTTTGCTAGTAAAAGAAATATCACCAAAGTGTTCTTCAGAAACTTCAGCACCAACCTCTGTTCCTATGGTTAATTCACCGCCCAGTGGACGCATGGTATAATTTGTACTAGCACCTGCAAGTGTTGTAGTTATATTACCACGTTCTGCGGAAATGCTAGAATTCCCCATAAACTTACCAAATGTAGTAATATCGCCACGGGAAGAAGTTAAAGTAACATTTTGTAAAACGTTTGCCATCATAGCTTCATTTCCAATAGTGATATCCTTTGAAGTGTTGATGGTGGCATTCTGCAGTACCTGAATATTTTCAGTAGATAAACTCTTAGCAGAAATGTTTAATGTATCTGTTGCAATTTCAGTAACGGTAACGTTACCAGATTTAGCCACAAGGTCTATTGTTGTTGCCTTTAAACTATCAGCTACAATATCACAATGAGCTGCCTGAATCTTGATCGAATCAAATTTAGCCTTTGGTGGAATTGTTAAAACATAGGTACCGTGACCATAAATCCAATCCTTTGGTGCTGATAATTTTGAACCAAAAATATTTGCTGTGTGTTTTGCTTCGGTTTTACCAGCATAAAGTACGCCATCTTTTACATAGCTAGCAGAGAGACCGCTGCCAGATAATCTAAAATCTTCTCCAGTTTTTATTGTAATATCACTATTTACTAAGTTAAGCTCCAAGGAATGAACATCCGCTGGCTTAGCTTCCTCCGCAGAAATAGCACCTTCTGGAAGGGTAACCTCTGAAAAAATAGCTGGAATAGAAGAGAGGCTTCCACCCAAAATGGAACCAACACAAAGAAGAACCAGTCCAATCGCACCTAAAGCAATGATAATTTTATTTTTTGTACTCATATCGTTATTCCCTCCTATTATTTCATAGCAAGACGAGCTAATTTCGCCTTGATGCTACTTATTAGCGTTAGAATGTTATAATAAGCGCTTGGGAGTACTCGTGTAAATATTTTATAATCAGCAAAACAAATACCATAACCGACAGAAAACAATAATAATGCACAACCTAAAGCAAATACTGCATTTCCAATATTAACGGTTAATAATGCCAAAATTGACATGACTAAGGCGAGAATACTACATAAAATAGAACCTACACCTAATCCAACAAGACCAATTACTGCACAAATTGCAAGTGCAAACAAAGCTAAAATCACACCAGCAAGACATAATGTAATAGGACTTGTAATAATTAGTAAAAGAGTAACCATAGTCTTTTTTGGTCCACTATACAGGGATGCATTATAAGCCTTTTCTTCCGCAGCACGTTGTTTAGCCGCTTTTCTATCTTTTTTGTCTACCTTTGAAGTAGTTGCATTAATAGATTTTACATCAATTTTTGTTTTTTGTTTTAATGCTAAAAGCTCTTCTTCTTTCTTGGCTGCTTCAGCGGATCTTTGCTGAAAAATAGGATTTCTCATAGCAAGAGATTCGTAGGCTTCCTTTTCTTTATCTGCCTTATTTTCTGTAGTCGGAGTTGCTTTTTGTTGTTCAGCAGGAGTAGGCTGAGCAGGTTGTTGCTGTGCAACAGTAGAGGCAACAGGAGTAGGCTGAGCAGGTTGTTGCTGTTCAGTAACAGAGGCAGCAGGAGTAGGTTGAACCGCTTGCTGCTGTGCTGCAATAGGAGTAGCAGAAGTAGGTTGAACTGCTTGCTGCTGTGCTGCAATAGAAGTAGCAGGAGTAGGCTGAACCGCTTTTGCCTGTTCTGTAGTAGGAGCGGTTTGAGCTTCCTTTTTTGCTTGAACTGCCTGTGCAGCAGACTTTCTAGAGAAAACAGTAGGTTTTTCACCTGTTTTTGGTGGAACTACAGACCCATTTCCTTCTTCAGCTAAACGTTGTGCAGAGGCTTCGCGAAGTTGTTCTGCTATGTAGGCAGGAGAGATGAAATCTTTGATGATTTCTTGTTCCTTTTCAGGACCTGCATCAGCAAAATAATCTTCATAGTATTCCATTGCTTGTTCTCGATCTTCTTCTGGTAAATCAGCGATTAAACGACTTAAATCACCTAAAAATTCAAATTTTGTCATTGTCTCCCTCATTTCTGTACAGTATTTATATAAGATAAAAATCGCTTATATAATCATGAAGAGTGAAAGAATAATCTTTCACTCTGGTATCCCTATATAAAATTTTGCTTTTCATACAAGCATCCATTGCTTTATGGCAATGGATGCTAAAATTATTACATTATAACTTTATTTTTCTTCTGGTAACAGATTCGCCTGCATCAAACGATACTTAAAGGAATCCATTGGAATTTCTTCTTTTGCTTTTTCTTCTACAGCAGGAGCGGTATCAGGTTTTGCTGCTTCTGCTTTTGGTGTAACAACTGCCTTAGTCTCAACGGACTTAGCTTCAGCAGGCTTTGCAACAGCAGGATTAGTGCTAATTGCTTTCGCCTCTAAAGGTTTTGTAATAGTAGCAGTAGTTTCTACTGGTCTAGCATTAGGTGAAGCTGCTTTTGCTTCAAATGTCTTAGCAGTAGTAGGTTTATTAGTTACAGAAGAAATCTTTGGTGCAAATACTCTAGGTTCAGATACTACTGGTTCAGGAATTACAGTATCCTGTACTGGAGTAGGTTGAACAGCAACACTTGCAGTAGGCTCTACAGAAGCAACAGGTGTTGCTGGAGCTTCTGGTGCAGAAACCTTTGTATATGATTTTGCAGAAGCTTTACCAAAGATAGAAACAGGTTTCTGTTCTGTGGTATCTGCTTTCAATAAATCAACTAAACTATCAACAGAGTTTGAATTCTCTGCCACTTCTCTAACAGGCTGTGTAGGAGCTTCTTTGGAAACAGTTGGAACTGGAACCTTATTTGCTGGAGCTTCAGCCTTTTCAACAGTAGATGCTTTCTGTGCTCTTGATCTGAAAAGTTTTGGCTTAGAAGAAGCACCGTCATCCTTTAATAAATCAACTAAACTGTTAACAGCATCATCTGTTTCAGGATTGCGAACCTCTTTTAATTCTACGCTAGCAGCAGGAGTAGATTTTGTCTCAGCTACTGGAGTAGATGTATTGGAAGATTTATTTCCCCAAGCTCTGAACAATTTTGGCTTAGAAGAAGCACCGTCATCCTTTAATAAGTCAACTAAACTATTAACAGCATCATCTGTTTCAGGATTGCGAACTTCTTTTAATTTAATGTTATTAGTATTCTGTTGAGTAGTCTCAATAACCTTTTCTACAGGAGCTTCTTTTGCAGACTTTGGTTTGAAGAAACGAGCTTTCTGTGTAGGCTGTTCATCTTTCAACAAGTCAACCAAACTATTAACAGAATCATCAGTATCTGGATTTCTAACCTCCGTATACTTTATAGGACGAATCTTATTCTCTGTAGCAACAGATTCTTCTGGTGCTTTCTGAGGAACAGTTTTTTCTGCTTCCATTGCAGCGTTTGCTGTATCAGAAACCATGTTCTTAAGAGAATTAGATGCCTTAGCAACTTTATTAAAGAAACCAGATTTCTTAACTGGTTCATCCTTTAACAGTTCAACCAAACTGTTAACAGAATCATCAGTATCTGGATTTCTAACTTCTGTATAACGTGTAGTTTCATTAGACTCTGTAGCAACAACTTCTTCTGTTGCAGGCTGAGAAGTTGCCTGCTCGTCAACTGGAGCTGTTTCCTGTGGTGAAGAGTTTAACAGAGCTGCTACACCATTTAAATCAGTTATATTAATATTATTAGATTCAGAATTATTATTTTCTGCATATTCGCGAT
The DNA here is from genome assembly GCA_964511525.1 of uncultured Jutongia sp. GTDB lineage: Bacteria > Bacillota > Clostridia > Lachnospirales > Lachnospiraceae > Jutongia. The sequence goes on along the minus strand of CAZEFX010000044.1, from coordinate 18,274 downwards.
GCGCATTCATTGTTGTTTCAAATGAACGTAACTGAGAAATTAAATTCTCTAATTCTGACATATTATCTTCCAGAGTTTCCGTTTCTTCTACTACTTCTTCCTCTAATTCAGCCACTTCAGCATCACCCAATGCCATCTCAGCCAAGAAATCAGCTTCATCATCCAATTCTTCAACAGCAGGAGTTTCAGTCATAACAGGCTGGGCAACTGGAGCCATAGGTTCAACAGCAGGAGCTTCAGTCATAACAGGCTGAGCAACTGGAGCCATAGGTTCAACAGCAGGAGCCTCAGTCATAACAGGCTGAGCAACTGGAGCCATAGGTTCAACAGCAGGAGCCTCAG
>CAZEFX010000044.1:0-17832 GCA_964511525.1 uncultured Jutongia sp. | reverse complement strand
GAGCCTCAGTCATAACAGGCTGAGCAACTGGAGCCATAGGTTCAACAGCAGGAGCTTCAGTCATAACAGGCTGAGCAACTGGAGTCTCTACCATAATAGGTTGAGGTGCTGCTGGCTCTTCAATAGAAATAACACCTTTCGATGCAGTAGAATCTAATTCAAATAAATCAACGTCGTCAGATAATAAATTATTACCTTCTGAAACAACCTCTTCTCCGCCAATAGAGAATTCCATATCTGTCATAGCTTCAGAAGAAGATGCAATGCTAAATTCTGGTTCTACAGGGGATTCTGGAACTACAGGCTGAGCAACTGGAGCCACAGGTTCAACGGCAGGAGCCTCCACCATAACAGGCTGAGCAGCTGGTATAACAGGCTCAGCAACAGGAGCATTTTCTTGCTGTGTTGGAGCACTCATTAATAAAGAACTTGCACTTTGTAAATAATTTGTCCAGTTCTGCTGACAAAATTCCAATCGTTCCTTACCAGACTCTGTAATTTTATAGAAACGACGGCTACGACCACCTAAATCCTTGTGGTATACTTCAAGATAACCGTCCATCTGCATTTGCTTTAACAAAGGATAGAATGTTGACTCGGGAACATCCATTTTTGAACGGACATCTTGCGTAATCTTATATCCATAAGTTCCTTCCGGTGTACGTGCCACAATTGATAAAATAACGGCATCAAGTATCAAATCACCTGTATTAAACATCATAACATTCATCCCTTCCTTTTTAAGAGTACACATCTCATGGCTAATGAAATGTGTCTGGTTTACTTCTTTTCTCTATTTATTTCCTACATTTGTAATGAACCATAATGATTCGTTAGGATATTTTCTCTGACTATATTATCGTATGGATTGGCAAATAATTCAAGTGACGAAATTATACAATTTTTCACTTGAATTGTTGGCTATTTTGTCTATTGCCAAAAATATGTAAAAATTATAACACAGTTTCGTAAAAAAATCACCCCCCTTTTTAATATTTCTTTAATATTTGGCTTTTCTATTGCATGTGAATATGAAAAAATGGTAAAATTAACTGGAAACTAGAATAAAAATTTGGTCATATTGGCGAAAAAGAATCTATATATTAAAAAAATATTGAAAATGTAAAAGTGTCATACTAAAATAGTAGCGTTGTGTGAATTAAAGTTTTTACATATTTATATTATGCTAGATTCTACATAGGTTTATGTTATTGTAAAATAGCGGAATGGAGGATGTTATGAGCGAATCTAAAGGAAAAATTGCGGTATTAACAAGTGGAGGAGATGCACCAGGTATGAATGCTGCAGTTCGCGCTGTTGTTCGTACAGGTATGGCAAGAGGCTACGAGGTATATGGTGTCAGAAGAGGATATAACGGTATTTTAAACCGAGAGATAGAGCTGATGGATTTTCAGGATGTATCAGAAAAGCTTCAGCATGGCGGTACTTTTTTGTTTACAGCAAGAAGTGCAGAATTCAATGAAGAAGAAGGAAAAAAGAAAGCAGCAGCAATTTGCAAGGAATTAGGCATTGAAACGCTGATTGTTATTGGTGGTGATGGTTCTTTTAAAGGTGCTAGAGATTTATCTAAATATGGTGTAAATATAGTAGGAATTCCTGGCACCATTGATTTAGATATTGCATACACCGATTACACAATTGGATTTGATACCGCAGTAAATACTGCTATGGAAGCAATAGATCGTCTGCGAGAGACTTCTAACTCCCATGAACGCTGTAGTGTAGTTGAGGTTATGGGGCGTTCTGCTGGATATATTGCATTATGGTGTGGTATTGCGAATGGTGCAGAAGGAATTTTACTTCCAGAGAAGTTTGATAATGATTATGATAAACTTGTTAAGCAGATTAAGGAAAATGGCGAAGCTGGTATGACACATCAGGTTGTGGTAAATGCAGAAGGTGTAGGACACTCTGAAGAGCTGGCAAAGCGTATTGAGGAAGAAACAGGAATTGAAACTAGAGCAACTATATTAGGACATTTACAGCGAGGAGGAAGTCCAACTGCAAGAGATCGTGTGTGTGCATCTATGATGGGAGCGTATGCTGTTGATGTGATTGAGCAGGGAAAGAAAAATCGTGTGATTGGTTACAAAGATGGCAAATTATATGATGTAGATGTTTATGAGGCTTTTGAGATGTCTAAGGATATTGATGAATATGAATATGAGATTGCAAATATTCTTGGAACAAGATGCTAAAACAAATAAAAAGGAAAAAGAACTCTGATTTCTGTCAGAGTTCTTTTTTTGCCTCATGGATATGGAGACTGAATATAAATTCTGTGCCGGCTCCTTCCGTGCTAATAACATTTATATTTTCACCATGGGATTTTAGTATTTCTTTTGTTATGGAAAGGCCTAAGCCCGTTCCTGTTTTGTCTTTTCCTCGGGAAAGGTCAGATTTATAAAAACGATCCCATACCTTAGAAACACTATTTTTTGGAATGCCAATTCCATAATCTTTTACAGATATAAAAGCTTTTCCAGAACGTTCTATGACACTTATTACGATAGAAGAGTCATGGTGACTAAATTTAATAGCATTATCTACAAGATTCTGAATGACTTGTTCGATTTTATTTATATCAGCATCTACCAGAAGGGATTTTCGGCTGAAAATCAATTCGATGGAAATTCTTTTTTCGATACACCGTTGTTCAAAGGCGGCAGTAGTCATTTTTATGGTCTGATTAATGTCAAAAGTAGAGATTTCCAGCGGGATACCACTATTTTCAAACTGATTTAGTTCTAATAAACTACCCGTTAATTTTGATAGGCGTTTTGCTTCAAAAAGAATGATGTTTAAGTATTTTTCCTGCATTTCTATAGGTATTGTGCCATCAAGTATTGCTTCTGTGTACCCACGAATAGAGGTGAGTGGAGACCGGAAGTCATGGGAGACATTGGCTATAAAAGTTTTTTGATAATCGTTCATACTTTTTGTTTTTGATACCAAATATTGAATGGCGCCAGTTAATTCCCTATACTCATAGTCTCGGATAGGTGGTATTTGATAATCAAAATTTCCATTTACATATTCCTTTAAAGCTTTCTTTATTATAAATAATGGCTTTTGTGTTCTATATACGAGAATTGACATTACTAAAAGCAATAATATAAAGAAAATAAAGAAACAAATAATTACATTATCAATATAGTAAGTTGCTTTTTTGTCTAAATCATCCAAGGAAGAGAGTAAAACAATATATCCATGTGTTTTTTGATTAGAGCTTAAGGGGTGGATGACAGAAACGACTTGATAAGGCAGGATATTTTCCAATGCGCTTCCGACATAACTCTGATTGTCCAGAAAGGTATTATCAAAATAGTTAATATTACATCCTTCTTTGTTTTCGGAGGAATTTGAGTCGATTAAAATAACCCCTTTTTTATCCAGTAACCAAAACCGTGTATTGGATAATGTCTGTAGGGATTTGAACTGCTTGCGCAGCTGGGGACGGGAGGCGCTGGTCAGTGAGTTCAGGGAATTAAGATCAGAGCCGTATTCCAGTGCAATTAAGCTGGCTTCTTCATATAAGGCGGTTTTCTTTTCCTGAACCAGACTATCCAACATCAGGTTGTGACCATGATAATTTAATAGAATCAACATGGTCAGCATTAAAAAAATGTATGTGATAATATAATTTAGCTTAATTGAACTACGCATGAATCCTCCTGCAATAAAAACTATTCGTGATATTCAAATTTATAACCGATTCCCCAGACTGTAGAAATGCTCCATTGAGGATGATTGGTGAATTTTTCACGAAGACGTTTGATGTGAACATCTACGGTTCTAGTATCACCGATATAATCATAGCTCCAAATATGATCCAGCAACTGCTCCCTTGTAAAAACCTGATTTGGGTGAGATGCTAGGAAATAGAAGAGTTCTAGTTCCTTTGGTGGCATTTCGATTCTTTTTTCATGATAGTATACGGAATAGTCCGTAAGGTTAATGATTAAATCAGGAAAAGTTACACATTCTTTTGGAAGAGAAATGGCATTGGTGCTGGTTACAGTATTTGTAGTAAAACGACGAAGAACTGCTTTTACACGGGCAACCATTTCTTTGGAATCAAAGGGCTTCATAATATAATCATCCGCTCCCAATTCCAGTCCTAGCACCTTGTCAAAGGTCTCGCCTTTGGCGGATAACATTATGACAGGAAGAGAAGATGTCTTTCTAAGTTCTCGAAGAACTTCGTAGCCATCGATACCCGGTAGCATAATATCAAGTAAAATCAGGTTGGGTTGATAGGATTGGATAGCCTGCAGGGCCTCTTCTCCATCTCCTGCAATGAAGGTGTCAAAACATTCTTTGGTAAGATAGAGACTGATTAATTCCGCAATATTGCTATCATCATCTACAATTAATATTTTTTGTTTGTCCAGCATGGTTCTTTCCTCCTGTTCTTGTGCCTATGTCTAATGTAATAGGAAGTTATTTGAAAGTTACAATAGTAACACCCATATCCCCTTCGCCGAATTCGCCAAGGCGGAAGGATTTAACATATTTAAGCCGCTTTAACTGATTATGCACTGCTGTACGCAATGCACCTGTTCCACGACCATGGATTACGGTGACTTGGGTCATATGAGCAAGATAAGCATCGTCAAGGTATTTGTTCAGAACGGGCATTGCTTCATCTACTGTCATACCGATTAGATTGATATCCTGACGGATGGAAGCAGATTTTTCCATCCGAATCTTGCCACTGCCGCTTTTGTTTTTTGGAGTAGTTTGTGGTTTTTCTTCTGGTAATAATTCCAAATCTTTAATATTTACCTGGGTTCTTAACAAACCTGCATGCACAAAAAGGTCGCCTTTTTCGTTTGGCAGAGTACTAACTGTACCGTTGGAATTTAAAGAGAGAATTCGTACATTGGCCCCAATCTTTAAATCGGAAGCTTTTAGTTTTTTGCTCTGACGTTTTTGTGGTTTCACACCTACTTGGGACTGATGCTTATTTAATTGGTTCCGAAGCTTTGCACGTTCCTCTTCCATTTCTTGGATATGTTTATCACTTTTTGCCCATTTCGTGTATTTACGAATGGTCTCATCTGCAAAATTTTTAGCATCCGAAAGAATCTGGCTGGCTTCCTGATTTGCATTTTGTAGTATTTTGTCCTTTGCAGCATCCAGCTTTTGATTTTTTTCACGAAGCTCTTTTTTGAGACGGGAAATTTCTTTTCGACCTTCGGAGGCAGACTTTTGTTCTTTTTCTAATCGAATGCGGGTAGCCTCTAAATCGCTTAATACATCTTCAAAATTTTTAGCATCAGAGGAAACCCGATCTTTTGCATCTTCTATAATTTCATCAGAAAGTCCTAATTTGCCAGAAATAGCAAATGCATTACTTTTTCCGGGAACACCAATTAAGAGGCGGTAGGTTGGACGAAGGGTTGTTACATCAAACTCACAGCAGGCATTTTCTACACCTGGGGTCTGTAAGGCATATAATTTCAATTCGCTGTAATGTGTAGTTGCCATCACAGATGTGCCACGCTGATGAAGGTTAGAAAGGATAGCTGTGGCTAATGCAGCACCTTCTACAGGGTCTGTTCCTGCCCCTAATTCATCAAAAAGAACCAGACTGTTTTCGTCAGCATGTTCCAAGATAGATACCGTATTTACCATATGAGAAGAGAAAGTACTCAGACTTTGTTCAATGCTTTGTTCATCCCCAATATCTGCATAAATTTCATCAAAAATTCTTAGACAGGAACCATCAAAAGCTGGGATGTGAAGACCAGCCTGTCCCATTAAGGAAAATAATCCCATGGTCTTTAAGGAAACAGTTTTACCGCCAGTGTTAGGTCCTGTTACCACTAAAAGGGAAAATTCTTTTCCTAAATGTAAATTAATTGGAACTACCTTTTGCGGATCAATTAAAGGATGACGACCTTGTTTGATTTCAATATAGCCATCCTGAGGGAATTTTGGTTCTGTGCCCTTTTGCTGTTTGGAAAGCATGGCTTTTGCAAAAATAAAATCCAATTCTGACAGGATATGAAAATTTTGTTCCAGAAAGAAAATCTGTTCTGCGGCCAGATTGCTAAGTTCGGCAAGAACTTTTTCGATTTCTTCCTGTTCTTTCATTTCTAATTCACGAATTTCATTATTTAACTTTACGATTGAGGCAGGTTCGATAAAAAGGGTAGAACCTGTAGAAGATTGATCGTGAAGCATTCCATGAAAGGAAGAGCGGTATTCTGCCTTTACTGGAAGACAATAACGACCATTCCGCATAGTAATAATGGCATCCTGAAGCATGCTGCGGGAATGATTTAGAATGGTTCCTAATTGCTCGTGGATACGGTCATTAGAAAGCTTTAACTGACGACGTACATGCATTAATCCGGCGGAAGCATCATCCGCAATCTCATCCTCTGCAAGAATACATTTTTTTATCTCCTGCATAAGAGGAGTTAAAGGTTCAATAAGCTGATATCGTTGGTTTAGAGAATCACCTGTAGTATCGTCTTCTCTTAAACTTTGACGAAAGAAAGCTTTAATAGAAGAAGCACAGGAAAGTAAACGGGAAATGGATAAAAGCTCGCCGGTACTCAAGGTTGAACCTACATTTAATCTCTTAATGCTTGGCCTGATATCTGCAACTCCTGCGAAAGAAACCTCTCCTTTGGTTAATATGTGTGTCAATGCATCAGAGGTCTCTCTTTGGGACTGGGTAATCCACTCTAAATCTGACTTTGGGAGCAGCTGTTCACAATATTCTTTGCCCAAGGGAGAACTAGCAAGTTCTGTTAGCCGGACAATTATTTTATCATACTCTAATGTATGCAAAGCTTTTTGATTCATAATATAAAACTCCAATCTGATTGATGAAATTATTATTGCTATAATACAACACTTTAAGGGATTACTGCAACTGAAAAATAGTAGTATATTTACGGCTTATTCATAAACTATTCATATATATGTGTTATGATTTGCATACTAGTGCATATGATACAGATGTAATAAGTACAAATGCTTAATAGATGAGGTGGCCTATGAGTAAAGATAAGAAAATTTTTGACCGAAGAGAGGATTCCGAAGAGGAAAAATATCAATTTATGATAGAACAGATTCGTCCACAGCGAAAAAGAAATCTGGTAGAGTATTTAAAAAAAATGTGTGGTGTGATGATACTGGCTGTAGTATTCGGAGCTATGGCAGGATTGGCTTTTATTGCTGTTCAGAATGTGATGTGGAAGGATAGTAGTGATACTCTGCAACAGACGATGGCATCTGGAGCAGAGGCGGCAGTAGAAGATATAAAGAAAACAGAGGCGGAGCAAGAGGCAGCATTTGAAGATGCAATTGCGAGCTTGGAAGATTATCAGTATTTCTGTGAAAAGGCAGCGCTAATTGGAGAACGTTGTAATAAGTATATCGTAGAAATAAAGGAAGAGACAGAGGATGAACCGTTTCGGGATGATGGAACTGCTGCTCCGATGAAAAGTGGAGCTGTTTTTAGGGAGACTACCCAATACTATTACATATTGACTATTTCAGATGGTATATCAGAGAATGAGAATATAAAGATTACTTTCTTTGAAGCTAGTGAGACGGAAGCAGAAGTATTAGGAGTAGATCATTCTCTTGGGATTGCTGTTCTGCAAGTGAAAAAGAAAACTATTCCTGGAAAAATCCGTAAAGAAATAGAAGTGGGGGGATTTGGGAATGAGTTAAATTTGAAATTAAACACACCAATTATAGCTATCGGGAATCCGAATGGGGTGTTTGGCTCTGTTTTACTGGGAAATGTAGTTAGGAAAGAGATGCGAGGAAGCATTGTGGATGGCAGTGTCGGTTTATATTCTTCTGATATAAAATACAATAAAGAAGGGAATGGATTTGTAACCGATATTAAAGGACGTATTGTAGGGATTATAACGACTTCATATACGGAAACCACTGGAGAAGTAAATTGTGCTTTTATGGGAATTAATGTATTTCTATCGGGAATCAACCGATTAGTGGAGGAGAGAGAGATGCCTTATTTAGGCATAAAAGGACATGATGTAAGGGAAGGGGTGGCAGAGACCCTTGGAATTTCTGGAGGCGTATATATATCTAATATTGTGTCTGGTTCTCCTGCGTATAAAGGGGAAATACGGGTTGCTGATGTTATTGTGAAAATGGATAAAGTAGAGATACATAATTTGCAGGAAATGCGAAATTATCTCTCTTCCTGTTCTTCTGGAGATAAGGTTACGATATGGGTGAAACGAAGTTCAGGAGATGAATATGTGGATTGTAAAATGACTGTAGCTTTGAAATAAAATGCATAAAAAGAGGATATTCGGGGAATATCCTCTTTTTATGCGAAAATTTATTAGTGACTAATGTTGTCGTCTTTAATCATTTGAACTAATTTATGTCGGAACGCCTTTTCATAGATGTTCTGATCGTGAAATGCAAATCGGTTAAAATCAAATTGTGCATTACAAATCATTTGTCGTGTAAATAATTCAGGAGCTTTACCTGAAATCTCAGGCCAGAAAATCATAATGCTGCCATCAATCTGGTTTTCTGGCTGGTTTTGAGATGCAATCCAGGAAGGCAGTTGTGTATCGGTTATCATATAAACATGAGAATATAATCCTACAACCTTTGCTAGTCTCATTCCGTTAATTGTAAAATTATCCATGTTATATCCATCTTTATATGTTTTGGAATCCAAAGAGGTATTGCACCGTTGTGCTATTACAATTACAGGTAACCGACGGCTTGAATCTTGCAATAAGCTCAAAAGATTTTTGAGGTGTAAATCGTTTTCAATAAAATGAGCTTTGCTGCCAAGGCGTACTACATCCTCTAAACCTACTTTACTGGAGAGGTCTGGAAGAAAGGATGGCTTGCTGAAATTATCTCTTTGGGCGGTGCCATATGGAGTATCACGGGAGGTCATATGGTAGAAGTATAATTTATCATCCTCCATCATTTGGATGGAAGAATCTATATGCCAAAGAGTACCAACCAATTTACTATCAATATGATGGATTTTCATGGTAAAGACCATTTTTTGTGGTTGATATGTGATTTTTACATCATATCCCGGCAGATGGTTTTCGTAGGAACTGATTTCTGACGGCATATCTTCAAAAACGGGATTGAATTTAAATCTAACCCATTTATACAGTATGGAGGCGGAGTTGTTAAACTCTGATTTAATGTCCCTTGTGCTTTTGTGGAGCAACGGGGTCTCTAAATGGAACAAGATGTTGGATTCCAAACGGGAAAGAGGGACACGGTGATAAAATGGTTCTTCTATACGATTGTTTGGAAGTTCATTGCAAATAGCAGCAATATCAGGATTCTGTACCGTGTGCTGATTTAATGCTTTGACAATTAAGTTATAGGTAACATGAGGATTATCTAATTTCAACAATTCCCGGATTAATCTTTTTCGGGAGCATTTGAAAAATTGCTTTGCAACCTCCTTATCCCTGTGGAAAATCGCCAGAATCCTTGGGTCTAACGGTTCTTTGTCATCCATTTTTATACGAAAATGGCTTTTGAGCATTAATTCCCAATTGGCATTTTTGTAATGATTATAGGAAAGCTGTTCAAAGAGTTGGACAAGAGACCAGTCACTTAATTCTAAATTTGCCAGAATACAATTGAGCATTCGGGACAGTTCCTCGCTTCCCTGCCAGAATTGGTCATCCGAAAGCATGCTTTTATAGCGCATATCATGTTCGATTTCATGCCATCCCTCGAAAAATACAGTACGGAATTGTATTTCAAAGGTGGTATCAATGGGAAGTGACCAAAGCTTTTTGGCATAGAGTTTGAAATATTCTTCTGGAAATTTAAAAACACCATTAATCTTTGCTGCTTTAAATTCATCTGCATTATAATTAGATTTTGACCAGGAATCTATCATCTGAAAGGTACTTTCCATAATATCCCGGCAAATGCTTAAATCATCATAGTAGTATAAAATGATACGTAAACCAATTAAATCTTGTATTTTTTTTGGATTTCTTTCGCTTCCATAATCCCCTCGGAGCATTTTATTGGCAATGGATTCTTGGGATTTTACCCGGGAAAAAATGCGAAAATACAGTCCGCAGGAGTTGAAAATTTCACATATGGCTTCATTTAAATGTTCACATAATTCATTTAATTTTTCAAAATCTATCTGTTCCTGAATAATGGCTTCTAAAGCTTCTTTTTCTGTTGTACTATATTCCATAAAAAATTCCTCCTTTCGTTGATTGAAAGAGATATAATGTAGCATAGCACATTTCAATTTGTTTGTATCTATTGTTTTTTTGAAAGTGTATGTTATTATAATAAGCGAAAAAGGAAAATATGCATAAAAATCGTGCAGAAATGGAGTATGTATTATGAAGGAATTAGAATTTGACGTGGAATTAACTACTAGTGATTTATACCGTTTTTCTATGCGTCATAGTTATTTGAGTATATCTGGATTGTTTGGATTGCTGATTAGTATTGGAAGCTTAATTTATGTGGCTGTAAGTTTTTCTACTCTGGATAAAACGGCATGTATGGCTTTAGTGATTATAGGATGTCTTTTTACTGTGGTGCAGCCGGTTATGCTGTATTTCAAAGCAAGTAATCAGGTTCGTTTAAATAAAAATATCAATGCATCATTACATTATGTGATCTCCCAGGAAGGGATTGTGGTTTCCCAAGGGGATCAAGAAGGAGCGGTGAAGTGGGAAGAAGTTCAGAAAAGAATTATTACTTCCCGTGCCTTATATCTCTATATGTCACCAATCAGAGCATTTATTTTTCCCAAAGGACAGTGTGGGGAAAAATATTCTCAAATTTGTGAAATGGTAGAGAGCCAGATGCAGAAACAGGAAAATAACGAGGAGTAATGGTAAACTATGTCAGAAATAATAAAAGAAAGCTTTGAAACGAAAGATACCTATAATATAGGAAAAGAACTGGCGATGCAATGTAATCCGGGAGATGTATTGCTTCTGAATGGAGATTTGGGTGTGGGAAAAACGGTGTTTACCAAGGGATTCGGAAAAGGTTTAGGGATTGAAGAGCCTATAAGCAGTCCTACCTTTACTATTATGCAGATTTATGAAGAAGGGCGGCTGCCTTTGTATCATTTTGATGTGTATCGTATTGCTGATATTGAAGAGATGGATGAAATCGGTTATGAAGATTATTTCTATGGTGAGGGAGTGTGCTTGATTGAATGGGCATCCTTGATTCAGGAGTTACTTCCCCAAAATGCAATTTCTGTCCGAATCGAAAAGGATTTAGAAAAGGGATTTGATTATCGACGGATTATAATACAGAAAGAAAATTAGTATTATATGGAAAAGGAAGGTTTTAAATATGAAGATACTTGGAATTGACAGTTCTGGTCTGGTTGCATCGGTAGCCTTAGCCAGTGATGATACAATCGTAGCAGAGTTTACAGTAAATAATAAGCAGACACATTCCCAAACGCTGCTTCCTATGCTGGAGCAGGTAATGAAATTTTCTGGGATGGAGTTGGATGAAATTGATGGAATTGCAGTGGCAGCAGGTCCAGGATCCTTTACCGGATTGCGTATCGGTGCATCTACAGCAAAGGGATTGGGGTTGGCGTTAGACAAACCATTGATATCTATTCCTACGGTAGAAGGGATGGCATACCAGCTGGCAGAGGCAGATGGTATTATCTGTCCGATTATGGATGCTCGGAGAAATCAGGTATATACAGGGATTTATGAGATGCAGGGACAGGAATTGCAGGTACTTCATGAACAGTATGCAGTGGATATTCGTGAATTGTTGGAAGAATTAAAAAACTACAATAAAAAGATACATTTTCTCGGGGATGGAGTACCCGTATACCGTAGTATTATTGAAGAGGAATTTGGCGGAGAATTTCAATTTGCGCCAGCTCATATGTCTCGGCAAAGAGCAGCCAGTGTGGCAGTTCTGGGACAAAAGTATTATATGGATGGTAAGATTGAAACGGCAGCTTCCCATAAGCCGGTATATTTAAGAAAATCACAGGCTGAACGGGAAAGAATGGAAAGAGAAAATGCAAATTAGAATAATGACAGAGAAAGATATCGATGAAGTGGCAGCGTTAGAACAACAGATTTTTTCTTCTCCTTGGAGTAGGGAAAGTATAGAAAAGGCATACCAGCTTCAGGAAAATATTTATCTGGTAGCAGAGGATGAAAATGGTATCCTGGGTTACTGTGGGATTTGGACTTCTTATGAAACCGCTGATTTGTGCAATATAGCAGTACGTCCAGAGTGTCGTCGGAGGGGGATTGCTGATGGAATACTGAAGGAAGCGTTTAAAGCCTGCCGGCAGCGTCAGATAGAACAAATGCTATTGGAAGTAAGAGAATCCAATGAGCCTGCTATTGTATTGTATGAGAAAAATGCCTTTCAAAAGATTGATATAAGAAAAGGCTATTATAGAAATCCAAAAGAAAATGCCATTATTATGCAGTACAAGTTCTAAGTTTCCTTTGATTTCCACTATACAAACCGGATAGTTGCTTTTATACTAAAGATAATTATTTTGTGAATGAGAGATAATACAGGCAAAGAGAGGAATTATCCAGATGAGAGAAAGATTAAAATGTAATGGATGTGGCAAGGTACTACAAATAGAAAATGAAATTATGCGTGAGGATGTATTTGAAGGAAAAAAACAGTGGGGATATTTTTCAAAGAGAGATGGAGAAGTGCATTCCTTTTTACTTTGTGAAAAATGCTATGAAAATATGGTGGAGAAATTTGCGATTCCTCCTGTAGTGACAGAAGCAACTGAATTGTGATAATATAATGATGGTGTAAAAAAACACCATCATTTTTCTTTTTAGAAAGGAATTATTTATGCTAGATGTATGTTTATTAGGAACTAGTGGTATGATGCCTTTGCCGGGACGGTGGTTAACTGCTCTTATGACAAGATTGGAGGGCAGCAGTCTTTTAATTGATTGTGGTGAGGGAACTCAGGTTGCTATCAGAGAAAAGGGATGGAGTGTGAATCCTATTGATACCATTTGTTTTACCCATTTTCATGGGGATCATATTAGTGGTCTGCCAGGACTTTTGCTGTCTATGGGGAATTCTGACAGAATAGAACCAGTTACTTTAATTGGTCCTAAGGGATTGGAAAAGGTGGTTAATTCCTTGAGAGTAATTGCGCCAGGTCTTCCCTTTGAATTAAGATATATGGAATTAACACAGAAAGAACATGATATAGAAGTGAATGGATACCATTTGAAAGCTTTTAGGGTGAACCATAATGTGACCTGCTATGGCTATACTATAGAGGTTCCAAGAGGTGGAAAGTTTTATCCGGAAAGAGCAGCCCAGAACCAGGTGCCAATGAAGTTTTGGAGTCGTTTACAAAAAGGTGAGACAATCGAAGAGGAAGGGGTTACCTATACGCCGGATATGGTTATTGGTCCTCCTAGAAAAGGGATTAAGTTGACTTACTGTACAGATACAAGACCAGTGGCATCTATTGTAGAATGTGCAAAGGATTCGGATTTGTTTATTTGTGAAGGAATGTATGGGGATAAGGACAAGCAGGGAAAAGCCAAAGAACATAAGCATATGACCATGTACGAGGCAGCAGATATGGCAAAGCAGGCACAGGTGGCAGAAATGTGGCTGACCCACTATAGTCCTTCTTTATTACATCCCGAAGATTATATGAAAGAAGTAAGGAAGATTTTTCCGCAATCCTATGCAGGAAAGGATCGAAAAAGTTGTACATTGGAATTTCAAGAGGAGAATGGAGGTAAGGTATGAAGAAATCTACAAGAAAAATAATGATTGCGTTTTTTGTTATGATAGTTGTAGCTGCTCTGGTTTTATTTGGTTACTATATGTTAAGCAGCAGTGGTGAAGAGAAGGGGGCAGAAGCAGAGCTTCCTGCTACGGAAGTGGAGAAAATTCTAGCGAAGGATTTGGAATTGAAATATCCGGAGACTCCTTCAGAGGTAGTGAAGTTGTATTGGCGTATCAATAAGTGTATGTATAACCAAACTAAAGGGATGAGTGATGAGGATTTTGAAGCTCTGTTAAAGCAGTTACGCATGCTTTATGATGAAGAATTTCTTAGTGTGGAAGAAAATGGCTGGGATAACATGTTGATGAAGTTTGAGGCTGATAAAACAGTATTTGTAGAGAAAAAAAGAATGATTTCCAGCTATGTTATTCAGGAAGATAAGGATGTAACATATAATACCATTGATGGACAGGAGTGTGCTACATTATATGCAGATGTGATAGAGATGGAGGGGGAAGAGAATGCCCGTAGCCGAGGGGAATTTATCTGTCGTAAGGATGCATCTGGCAAATGGAAAATATTAGGATGGAAACAGGTGGCGAATAAGGAGAAAAAAGAAAAATAAAGAGATTTGGAATGGAGTAAATATGAAACAGGATGTTTTAATCTTAGGAATTGAGAGCTCTTGCGATGAGACGGCAGCCGCAGTGGTGAAGAACGGAAGGACAGTATTGTCTAATGTGATTTCTTCCCAGATAGATATCCATACCTTGTATGGAGGTGTTGTCCCAGAGATTGCTTCCAGAAAGCATGTGGAAAAAATTAATCAGGTAATTGAAGAGGCTTTGAACGAGGCAAAAGTTACCTTGGAGGATATTGATGCCATTAGTGTAACTTATGGTCCGGGGCTGGTAGGAGCTTTGCTGGTTGGTGTTGGTGAGGCAAAAGCCATTGCCTATGCAGCAAACAAACCTTTAGTAGGGGTTCATCATATTGAAGGACATATAGCAGCAAATTATATTGAACATCCAGACTTAGAACCACCATTTTTGTGTCTGGTGGTGTCTGGTGGACATACTCATCTTGTAAGGGTAAAAGAGTATGGGGAGTTTGAAATTGTTGGATGCACCCATGATGATGCGGCTGGAGAGGCTTTTGATAAAGTTGCCAGAGCCATTGGATTGGGGTACCCAGGTGGTCCAAAGGTAGATAAATTGGCAAAAGAGGGAAATCCAAAGGCAATTGAATTTCCAAGAGCAAAAATAGCCGGTTCTGAATTTGATTTTAGCTTTTCCGGTGTGAAGTCTGCGGTATTGAATTATCTTAATGGCTGTGAAATGAAGAATATAGAAGTGAACCCTGCGGATGTAGCAGCCTCCTTCCAACAGGCGGTAATTGATGTGCTGGTGGGAAGGGCAATTGCTGCGGCTCAAAAATTAGGTGAGAAGCAGATTGCAGTAGCCGGTGGTGTGGCTGCAAATTCTGCATTGAGAGAAGCGATGCAGGCAGGATGTGATGCTGCAGGTATTAAATTGTGCTATCCGTCTCCGATTTATTGTACCGATAATGCAGCCATGATTGCAGTTCAGGGATATTATGAATATATGTCAGGAACCAGACATGGATGGGATTTAAATGCAGTGCCGAATTTAAAGATTGGTCAAAGATAAATAGAAACAGTAGAAAGAGGTGTCAGGCAATTGTCCTGACCTCTTTTTTATTTGCTAGGAAATTCCTCTGTGCGAAAAGGTTATAAGGGATTTTGTGCTCTTTTTGGAAAAATACTTGACAAAAATGCTTACGAGTATTATTGTATTAGCTAAGTAGTACAATAATACAAGGAGGGAGGTAAACAATGAGTTGGGAATTTAATGAGGATACTCCAATTTACTTGCAAATTATGAATCAGATAAAAGCTCAGATTGCGGCGGGAGTATTACAACCTGGAGAGAAGATTTCCTCTGTCCGGGAGTTGGCTATGGATGCCGGAGTCAATCCCAATACGATGCAGAAGGCATTGGCAGAATTGGAAAGAGAAGGAGTTCTTTATTCTCAACGGACAGCAGGACGCTTTGTTTCTGAGAATAAAAAGGATGTAGAGGGATTACAGGAACAAATGGCAAAAGAGCAGATGATGCATTTTACTCAAGCAATGAAAACTCTTGGCTATGAGCCAGAAGAAGCCCTTCGCTTATTTTCGGATTATGTGCAAGAGACTCAAAGAGAAGCGTGATGTGTCTGTGGGATAAAGTCTGTTATGAATATTCAGTGGCTGATATAGAAAGCATTATGAAGGATAACGAAAAACAGAAAATAGGAAAGGCGGGAAGGAAGGTTATGAATCAAATAGTAATGTGTAAAGGATTATCCAAGAATTATGGAAAAAAGGAAGTGCTAAAAAATGTAAATTTGGAAATAGAGAAGGGGAAGATTGTGGGATTACTGGGACCGAACGGCAGCGGGAAGACTACATTGATTAAATTATTAAATGGATTGCTTACAAAGAATAATGGAGAAATCTTGATTAATGGGGAAGTGGTAGGAGTAGAAAGTAAAAAAATGGTTTCATATTTGCCAGAGAGAACTTATTTTCCGGATTACATCCGAGTTGGTGAAACAGTGGATTTTTTTGAAACCTTCTATGAAGATTTTCGGCGGGAACGGGCAGAAGAAATGATGAAGTCTTTAAATATTGATTTGGATGCACGGCTTAAAACCTTATCGAAAGGTACAAAAGAAAAGATACAATTAATATTAGTAATGAGCCGTGAAGCGAAATTGTATTTGCTGGATGAACCAATTGGCGGTGTTGATCCGGCAGCAAGAGACTATATTATGAAAACTATTTTGAATAATTATCAGGAAGACGCAAGTATTATTATTTCCACACATTTAATCGGAGATATTGAGAAGATTTTAGATGATGTGGTTTTCATAAAGAACGGAGAAGTGATTCTTCATCAACAGGCAGATGAACTGCGTCAGGAAAAAGGGAAATCCGTAGATGGAATTTTTAGGGAGGTATTTGCATGTTAGGAAAAGTATTAAAATATGATGTGAAAAATATTGGAAGACAGATGGTGCCTATCCATATTCTTTTGGGTGTATGTGTTCTTGTGTCGCGCTTATTAAGTGTTCTAGGTAATCAGTTTCCTAATAATAATGTAATTGAGAGCATGGTTAGTGGGAGTACGGTTGTATCTTTTTGTGGAATTGCCATTTCCATGATAATGTTGGTGGTGATTAGTATTGAGTATTATCAAAAAAATCTTTTTCAAGATCAGGGTTATTTGATGCACACGCTTCCGGTGAAAGTAGAAACGCTTTTAAATAGTAAGTTATTAGCTGTTCTATGCTGGTCTATCATTACCGTTGCTATGGCGTATATCTATGTAAGTGTTATATTGGGAGATTTTCTGTGGGGGAAAGACGGGATGGAATACTTGGTGACTATTATTGGAGAGGAAAAAATAAAAGGGTTTTTGCTTAGTACAGTAATGTACGTAGTTTCCTTTTATGTTGTAATGATATGCGGTGCTTTTACTGCAATTACTTTTGGAAAGGGAGTTCAAGGTGGCAGAGGAACGCTTATTAGTGTCATAATAGGTGGAGGTATGTACTTTGTGGTACAGACATTAGCAGTTATAGTGGAAGTGATTGTAATGGGGATAAGGTACGGATTTGATGCTATAGGCAATGAAGACTTTACGACCTATGGTTTTCCAACAGAAATTATGACGATTAGTTATGGGAGCGTTTCTGTATTATATCTTATAATTGCTTGTGCAGTTGTAGTGATTAATTATAATAGAATAAAAAGGCATTTGAATCTTGCGTAAAACATGGGGGAAATATTAGTAAAATCAAGTATTCTAAATGGTAGAAATAAGATTTGTGAAAAAAATTGAAAAAAGTTCTTGACGAGAGTTGAGTCAGATGTTATACTTTTCAAGCAGTGTTTTGAAACAGACATGTTTTGAAGCCTGTTTGAAAAGGTAATATGGAGAGGTATCGAAGTGGTCATAACGAGGCGGTCTTGAAAACCGTTTGTCCGC
>CAZEFX010000043.1:0-22829 GCA_964511525.1 uncultured Jutongia sp. | reverse complement strand
GGCCCATACAAGGGAGATATTGCTTATCGTAAACAAGGTTCTCTTATTGCATTTGAATCCGGAGAAACCGTTACCTATGGCCTGTTTAGCGCTCAGGAGCGTGGAACTCTTTTTGTTGGTCCGGGTGAAAAGGTTTATTCCGGTATGGTTATTGGCCAAAATGGAAAGGCAGAGGACATTGAATTAAATGTATGTAAGACAAAACACCTTACTAATACCCGTTCTTCCTCTGCAGATGATGCATTAAAGCTAGTACCTCCTAAGAAGCTCAGCTTAGAGGAAGCTTTGGAATTTATCGATACGGACGAGCTTCTGGAAATCACACCAGAAAATCTACGTATCCGTAAGAAAATTTTGGATTCTACCCTGCGTTTCCGTAGTAAGAAGAACGCACAGAGCAAGTAGACATTTATATAATATAGTGACACAGAAAAAAGTCTTTCGATTTTTCGATTCGTGGACGCCTTTCGGCTCGAGATGAACTACGCAACGGTGCATAAGAGCGTAGATACTTGCTTACGCAAGCACTACACTCTAAACACCGGCGAGTTCAAACGCCACTCATTCGTAAAACGAAAGACTTTTTTCTGCTGTATACTGGTTATTCCATCATTTGATATTATTATAAATGTCTACTTGCTGAGGTGCTATCCCGAAAAATGGTATATAGCAACCAATATACTTTTTGAGGTATACTAGTCAGATATAATTATTTCGCTTTCTAGCACAATTCTCCATAAAACTGCTCTACCTGCTGCCAGCTTAATTGCTGTTCCTTTGGAAGATTTTCAATTCCTTCCATTGCCATTTGAGTTAAAATAAAAACATCTCTTTCTGGCAAAATTACACCTGACAGCTCTCGAAAACATAGTTCATGAGCTTTTTTTTCTAATTGCCAGCATCCTTCTGCAGTCTTCACCTTGCACCAAGTACAAAGTTTTCTCTTCTGCTCCTCTGACAACTGGCGGTATAGATACATGATAGCAAAATAGGTTCCTATCTCCATAGGGATTCCGTAGCAGATTCTCATTGGCTCTGCCAGTTCTTCCAGCAATGTTCTTGTACTTTCCATTAATTCCATGCCTGCTGCTTCCGCAAGTAATTGATTCATTCCTTTTTGCCATGGCTTCATAGCTGTTTCTAATGCTTCCCATCCGGTCTGAATTTTCTTTTTCTGAAATATTGCATCCGGCAGCACTAGCAAGTCCTTTTCATTCCTTTTCTGGTATCCCCAATAAACAGTGCTTCCATCCGGCTTGCGAATCCATAAGTTTTCCTTATCCAGTAGCTGCCAACGGTCTTTTCCGGAAAAAAGTATGACAGGCACATTTCCGTCTGTTAACGTATTCCGAAGCCAACATGCTTTCTGTAAGGTTTCAAAGCTTCCAATCCCTACAATCCCCTCTGGATTCCACCTATAAAGCTCTTCCTTTTTCTTTTGCCAATGCTTTTTTCCCTCCCCATAATAGACTTCGCAGAAAATGGACAATTCCTGCATATACCACTCCATTCCTTCCATCCAATATCCCGAATGCTCGAAAAGGACAGCCACACGGCTGTCCTTTTTCCACATAAATTCTTTCTTAGCATTCTTTTGAAAAGATGAAATCACTATCTTTCTCACTCTTGTGTATTCTCACTTTCCTCTTCCATATTTTCTACATCCTGTGTTTCCTGTGGAGCCTGAGTATTCTTCGGAGTGGCTGCCGGCTGATTTGATGCAGAGTTCTTCATTTCAAATATTCCCACAGAAATCTTCTCTGATTTCACCAAGGTACAGATATCTCCTAAGTCAATTTTTACCTCCAGCTTATGAATACCTTTTTTTAAATTCTCACAATCTACATAAGCAGTAAATGAATTTCCTTGTAAGGATTCTAAAACAGAGGCTCTTCCCTGCACCACCAGTTCTACTGTATCAATGTCCTCAGTAATCTCTGCTAATAAATTTTTATTTAAGGACGCAAATTTAATATGCTCAACTGGAATTTCCAAGGTTTTACGAACCTGCTGTTCAATTTCAATCCGCAGGGAAACCTGAGCATATTCACTTAACACCGCAATTCCTGCTGGCAAATAATCCTGTATACTAATATTTTGCTCTATCGAACCAGAGGAACTCTTCATACCTGTAATATCAATTGGAATTTCCACCTTCTCAATGGTATTTAATACCTTATCGGAACCTGCCACTTCAATACGTTCTGGGAGACAAGCCGCTTTAATAAACTCATATCCCTGAGCAGGCTCACCTTTTATATTAATATTTACTGGAATCGACTTTGTTCTCAGAACACGAATAGTGGCTCTGACCTTCGGTGAGCTATAGGTTAAGGTACTGGAAACTACCTCCTCACCATTAGCATCATATGCCTTCGGCTTTACTCTCTTTACAAAATCTTCACTAGCTCCATTCACATTAACGGTCACACGGACAGAGTCAATCTTATTAATGGCTGATTGCCCTCCTGTTACCTCCACCATATTTGGTCTTGCTGTACAATCACCAATACTAAATCCTACATCTGGTGTTCCTTCCGTAACAACTGTTACCTTCACCTGTTTCCTAGACATTTCTTCCAATGCCACCTTCAGAACCTGATCACATTCCAGCACTGGCTCAGAAGAAACATTCTTGATTAATTTCGGTACAATCGCCACAGCATTTACGGCAGAAAGATCTGATAGGTCTGCCGTAGCCTTAATGTCATCAGGCCGAAGCTTATCTACCACACTCTTCTTTCCTCTTACGGTAACCTGTGCAGTACTTCCTTCAATAATTTCATAAACCATGTTCACAGAGGATAATGCCTCTTCATTAATAGTTTCCACTGTTACTGTAAAAACCTTTTCTTTATAGGGATCTTCGATATTAATAATCAACATCCACACGATAACTGCTACTATGATAGAAATAATCTTAATCCCTAAATTGTTCAACACATACTTCCGAAACCAGTCCTTTACTGGCCCAGACGGCTTGTTTTCCATGTTGTTTTGATTTTCTCTATTTTCAATCACAAGAATCCTCCATTCTGAAATATCGCTTCCAGGTCTATTTTTTCTCTGCCTTTAAGATACCCTTCCACCGTTTCTTTCGGCCTTCTTCCAGATTCTTCCCCTGTACCTCTGTTATCTTTTTGTGTAGCAATTCGCCATCAATATTACGCATAAGCTTTCCGCCAACTGCAACAGAAATCATTCCCGTTTCTTCCGATACAATAATAGTTAAACTGTCTGTCACTTCACTAATTCCCACTGCCGCACGATGTCTAGTTCCAAGCTCCTTGGAAAGTCCCATATTATCTGACAAAGGAAGATAGCAGGTTGCTGCCACGATACGATTGCCTCGAATAATCACCGCTCCATCATGAAGAGGGGTATTGTGCTCAAATATATTAATTAGCAGCTGACTGCTAATAATGGAATCTAAATTAATACCTGTACGCTCATATTCCGATAAATTAATATCTTTTTCCAAAATAATCAACGCACCGGTTTTCTCTTTGGCAAGCTCTACCGTTGCCTTTACAATTTCATTCACACTGCGGTCTGAAAACCGAATATTTTTTTCCCTCTGATCCTCAAAAGGAATAATAGAGGACACGATTTTCTTCTGTCCCAGCTGCTCCAATGCCCTGCGTAATTCCGGCTGAAATACAATCATCAGGGCGGTGATTCCAATTGCCAATGTCTTGTCAAAAATCCACACAATCACATGCATGTCCAGCAAATACGCCAGAACATAACAGAGAAACAATACAATAATTCCCTTTACCAAAGTCCACGCTCTTGTATTCTTGACCCAGATACTTATGTGATAAATTGCAAATGCAATAATTAATATCTCCAGAATATCTATAACGGAAATCTCTGGAAGAGACAAAAAGCGTAAATATTCTTTTACCGATGTCCAAATACCTCTCATGCTTCCTCCTCTTACTCTTCCACTACTCTATCTTTACCAGCTACTTTTCATTTTCCTCTTTAAAATCCTGTTCCTCTACAGAAACCTTAAAATCAAAGTCATGCTTCTCTAGCAATTCTTCCGTATGACTTTCTTTATTTTCATCACTACCGTTATCTTGTTCCTCCTGCTTCTCCTCCGGTTCTATCTGATGCTTTCCAAAGTATCCTTCACCAAATAAATGGGGACTGAATCGCTTCACCTTTTTCTTTGGTGCTGCAATACTAATCTTAGGAACTGCTTTTACGTAATAATAGTATTCGTCATCTTCATACTGAAGATACTCTGCCGCAGAATAATTTAATGCCCGTTTGAAAAAATGCATAATCCATGCCAATACAGCAGAAATCACCGTCCCAAACAGGAGATTTCCAATATTAAGATGCATCTCGAAGGGGAAATTAATGATCAAAAACAAAATCGCATTGAGTATAGTCCCTGCTGCCAAAGAAATCTCAAAAGCATAATTGAATTCATATCTTCGAATTTCATAAATCACAATAATCACAATAGCAAAAATTCCTATGGACAGATACATTTCCCTTGTAGCAAAAAGCTGCTGTATCACTTGATGATACATACTAATACTGTCTACCGTAGCAGTACCAATGACTGCTGTCATAGTCTCCATCAAAAAATAAATAAATACACCACAGCTCATAGGAATAATAGACATTGGTGTTCCCACTAGTCCTAAAAATATAGGCAATGCATATGGTATCTGCAAAATATATAAAATCGGTGCTGCAATAATAATAAATCCTTCATTCGGAACGAAACGAATGTAAATAAAATAAATAATAGCAAATATAACTGCCAATACCAAGCCTAAAATAACAGAGGTATAATATATGTGAAGTACAGTATAAACCGCTGCCATAAAAATCATAATCGGGGCAGGCAACACCGCACCAATTACTGCAAGTATGACAGAAACATACCAAGGTGTTAAATCCGGATTGTATCCTACGAACTGATTCACACAAAAGAAAATAACCAAGGCTCCAATAAATCGGAATAACGGATTCAATATTCGTGTATTATTCTGATAGAATTTCAGCATATGTTCCCGAATCACCAGTAAGTGTGTCATCCGTTACCTCCTTCCTTGCTTTGGCTATAAAAATCTTCCAATTTTTTCAATTCCCTATAATATTCTTTTTGTTTTTTTTGTGCTTGGCTATATTTTTTAGAATAAATTGTTATAGTAAGAACCACACAGGTAAATATCAATAAAAGATAAAGAGCAACTACAGCAATAATCACACCACGGATATCCTGTATCACCATATCAGAAACCAGATAATCAAAATGGTACAATGCCACTAATGCAATCATTAGGACATATGCAATAGAATAACTTCCTATGGTTCGGATGAGACGCAGACGGATATAATCGGATTTATAATATCCACCGTCCTTAATTTCTCTATTCAAATCATCATTTTCCATCGAGGTCAGTTTGGTCATAATTTGAATTTTCTCTTCATTTACCACAATCCTGCCTCCTACTCTTTCTCTTCTTACTCCTGTGCATAACTCTATGCACTTCACATTTTGCCATTTTTCACTTCATATTATTATACTTTCCACACAGAAAATAGTCAATTCCCTTGCAAAGAAAATCCTCTTCTCATTTTTCATTTCATTTCAAAAGCACAATATTATATTGCCCAGAAAAAGGAAAAAGAGTATAATTTATATATCATTTAGTGAGAAGGGAAATAAAAAGGAAAGCAAATCGGGCAACACTAAAGGGGTGACTTCTATGAAAAAAACAAAGACAATCTATATTATGATTCTGGTTATCTGCACCGTAGCATTTGTAACCACAATCGGAAGCGTGGGGATTCTAGCTACAACTCATGTTGTGGAGGAAAGTTCTCTAAAAGAACTTAAGCTAAATTCCCAAAATGCCTGTCTGGAATTTAACGCTACCATTAACAGCATTGAACAATGTGTTAATACTCTGAGTTCCGCTGCCATTTATCACATGAATGATTTTGAACGTTTCAAAACCGATGATAATTATGTAAATGAATATACCGAAGAATTAAGAAACCTGATTCTTTACTCTGCCAATAATACAAAAGGGGCATTATCCATTTATATTCGGTATAATCCGGAATTTACGGATCCAAACAGTGGATTATTCTTCGTATGGAACGAAAAGACTCAGGATTTCGCACCATATAAGGTAACCGATTTTTCCACAGCACCGAAAGAGGAGCTTGTCTGGTATGATATACCGGTAGAAAACGGAAAAGCAACCTGGATGGAACCCTATGAAAATAATTACATCGATTGTGATATGATTTCTTATGTGGTTCCATACTATATTCAGGGGGAACTTGTAGGCATCATTGGAATGGATATTAATTACGAATACCTTAAAGAACTAATCAACAGTATCACTATTTATGAAACTGGTCATGCATTTCTTGTAAATAAGCAGGGAAAGGTTATTGTACATAAAGATTATGAACTATATCACTCCCTTTTACTACCTGAAGAAATAAGCCATGCTAAGAAATGTGTTTCTGGAGATATGGTTCAATACGAATATTCCAACAAAGAAAAGACTACTGTTTATTCTGAAACAAAAAATAATATGTTCCTTTGTGTTACAGCCCCCAATGCAGAAATATACAAAGCTTCCCATGATTTAATAAACAAGACCATCCTATTAGGGGTTCTTTCCTTTGTTATTATACTCATCATCTCCACAATTATCATACGAAAATTATTTCTACTATCGGAAACAGATGAGTTAACCGGAATCTACAACCGTAAATACTTTATCCAGGCATATCAGGAAAAGAAAAAGGGAAATCTGGCAAACTATTCTCTCTTTCTTTTTGACATTGACCACTTCAAAGGAGTAAATGATACTTACGGACACAATATAGGAGATCAGGCTATTGTGGATGTAGCCACTACAGCAAAGAAGATTCTAGGAAAACAATCTGTCATCGCCAGATGGGGTGGAGACGAATTTATTGGTCTGATACCTGCCAGCCGTGCCAGAGATTTATTAGAAACCCTGCGTACCACTGTAGCTTCCCATGAAGATAACATTTATGGCAGCGTCACCTTAAGTATTGGACTTACAACCATTAATCCAGAGCTTAACTTTACTGAAATTTCTGAAAAAGCAGATATGGCATTGTACACCTCTAAGCTTAGTGGAAGAAATCGCATCACTTCATTAGAAACATAATGAATTAAAGCCCAAAAAAAGGCAACGTATCTGCGTTGCCTCTTTTTTCATTCAGCTTATTTTCTGTTTTTCTTTTTTGTAATATCCAATAGCTGCCAACAAGGAAATAAAATCTACAATGGGCTGCACCCACATGCAGCCATACAAAGGAAAAATGGAATCCATAAGAAACAGTAACGGAATATCTAAAACTCCCTTCCGAAGAATGGAACAGATTAACGCTGCCTTCACTTTTCCCATTGCCTGAAACTGAATAATCATTGGATAGCAAAATGCCATAAGCGGCATTGCTGTCACCATACATCGTAAAAAAGCAGACCCATAGTTAATGGTTACAAAATCATGAATAAAAACAGAGGTTAATTGCGGTGCAAATATCTCATACACCACAAGACAAAGCAATGCAAAGAAAACAGAAATACCACACCCAAAACGAAATGCCTTTTTTCTTCGTTCCTGATTTCCCGCTGAATAATTATATGCCAGAAAAGGCATTAATCCATTTGCCGTCCCAATAGAAAAATATAACGGTAACTGATCCAGTTTTTTGGCAATTCCCAGCGCAGCTACTGCTTCGGTAGGATATTTGGATACAAATTTAGACTGAGCCGCTACTGCTACCACCGTTAATCCATACTGCAAAGCAGAGGGTAAGCCTACTGCTAGAATCGATTTTAATTGCTCCTTTCCAGAACGGAGATACTTGGGATGTATACTTAAAGCGGTTTTTCCCTTTTTTCTCAATATATATCCCAGAAAATACATGGTTGCAGCCAGATTAGAAAGCGCCGTGGCAATACCAGCTCCTGCTGCCCCCATCCCTAAAAATTCCGGTAAAATAAATATTGGATCAAACACGACATTTAAAACGCCCCCAAAAGTCACTCCCACAAAGGCACTCGCAGCACTTCCCTCTGAACGGACTAAATTTGCCAACAACACATTCAGGACTGTAGCAGGCCCCCCAAGAATAATCACCCATTTCGCATATCCAAACACAATGTCATAGGTTTCCTGAGTTGCTCCGCAAAGAATCAGAATAGGATGTGCAAAGACAGCAAAGACCATAGAATAAACAATTGCCGTAATAAGTCCAAACCAAAATGCTATACTGGACAATTGCTTTGCCCTTTGTATTTCCTTCCTGCCAAGAGTTCTTGCAATAGCACTGGCACCACCTACTCCAAATAAATTCGACACTGCTGTCAGCATTAAAAAAGAAGAATATGCCACGGTAATAGCAGCGGTTTCATTGGGATTATTTAACCTTCCAACAAAATAAGTATCTGCCAGATTGTATACTAATGTCATCAGCTGACTAGCAATAGCTGGTACAATCTGCTTTATTACCGCTGCCCTTACGGGCATATTCTCAAAAATCTCTGTTCTGTTTGTGCCATCTGCCATACAAATCATCCCTTACTGTTATAATCAAACATTCATTCCTATTATACTCTTTTTCAGATGATTCATACGTTTGCTTTTACAAGGTATAGTACGAAATTCCCACACTTTCCAGACCAGAGTTACATGCTACAGAGAAGGATGCCTTCTCTACAATCACTTTTTCAAACTCCACGTGCTTTGAAATCTCATTCACAATATAAGCAAGCTGCTTCGTGCTACAACCAACATGAGTAACAAAAACGACTCCTCTAGATATTTTTTTCTTATTTCGTAAATGCTTGGCAATTCCTTTCTTCCATGCATTATCCAAGCTGCCACCTAACACCCCGCCTACAACAGCATTGCTTTGACGCATTTCTACCCGAAGATGCAGCTGTAATGCATCACATATATTTGCCAAGAAAGCACTGGTACGTCCATTTGCTCTAAAAATTGTTGCCTTTGGTACAATCAACATGGTATTAACATGCCTCTTAATCCGATTAACCTCTTCGCAAATCTCTGTTACACTCATTCCTTCCATTGCCATCTTTGCTGCACCTAAGGTTACCAAGCCTTGACCACAGGATACCTGTCCGGAATCAATTACATGAACATGATCAAATCCCTTGGCAGCTAATACCGCCATTGAATGGCTTTGTCCTGCTTTGGAACCTAATGCAATATGAATCACATATTCTGCCTGAGTCAACATCTCAGCAAAAAAGTCTTCATACTCCTCTACGGTAACACTATCTGCATAAGCCGTAGTCTCATCCGCAGTAATATACTGACGTAAACTACTGGAATCAATCTCTCTGGTATCTGCAAAACGTCCATGTGGAGTTTTGATATACAAATACATCAGCTTAATATCATACTTTTCCAATAAATCCTGCGGAATATCACAGGCACAGTCTGCAGTTACATAAATTTTCTTTCGCTTTCTCTGGGTAATTCTTTGCAATTGTCCTAAATATTCGTTTTCTATCGTTCCTTTTTCGTCCAGCTCTACAATCTCTGTTGGCAGGAACTTAAAAAGCTCTTCCTCCAGTACCCTTCCTTGAATTGGTTTTTCCATATAGCCATCGAAACCAACATTAAGATACTTTTGTCTTGCACCGGACATTGCATTTCCTGTAAACGCAATAACTGCTGATTCTCTACACATACCATTTTCTTGATTATGAATGGCTCTCATAACCTGAGTTCCATCCATGTCCGGCAGCATAGAATCCATTAAAATAATATGATAAAATTTCATTAAAGTCATATCCAGACACATCTGTCCGCTACTGGCAGTATCAATCTGTACTTTTGTTTCACCCAAAAGCTTCGTTGCCACCATAATATTCATGTTATTGTCATCTACAATTAAGATTCTTGCTTCTGGAGCTTCAAATAAAGGTTTATAATTACCGTTGTTTTTAGCTTCAACTTTTCTCCATATTCCTCCTTCTCCTACCGGCTTCTCATCAATAATCTTTTGTTTTACTATTACAGTAAAGGTGGTTCCTTTCGTATAAATACTATCTACAGAAATATCACCTTCCATTAAATCCACCAACTGCTTGGTAATTGCCAGTCCCAATCCACTTCCGGCTATCTTCCGGTTCTTTCTCTCGTCCATACGGTTAAAGGAATCATAAATATACTCCAGATCCTCTTTACGAATTCCCACTCCGGTATCTGCCACCTTTAATTCCAGACTAATCTCATCCTGTGAAACCTTTTCTCCTCTGGCAACTAAGAGAATGGAACCTTCTTTTGTGTATTTTACTGCATTATCCAAAATATTTAGAAGAACCTGTCTTAACCGTTTCTCATCTCCCTCTAATATAGAAGGCAATGAAGGGTCTATCTCTATGTTTAGTTCCAACCCTTTTTTTGCCGCTTGGACACGAACCATCTCCGCCAGTTCTCCCAACATCTCTGTGGTTTCATATTGCGTTGGTACTAGCACCATCTTTTCCATTTCCATTTGGGATAAATCCAAAATATCATTTACCTGATTTAACAGCATCTGACTTGCCACCTGAATGTCTCTGGCATATTCACGCACCTCATCAGATATGTCGTTTCGCATAATCATTTCATTTAAGCCCATAATAGCATTGATGGGTGTTCGGATTTCGTGGCTCATATTAGCAAAAAAGGCATTTTGAGCATCCTTACTTTCTTCCAAATCCTCTCTTTGCTTCAAATACAACTTATGCTCCTCATCAAATACCTTTAATTGGAACTTCATAATCATACCACTACAGGTTCCTACAATAATAACCGATGCATAGGCATCAATATATTCTATTGCTCTTGAACGAAGAGGAGTAATCAACTCAGGACATTTATATCCTAAATAGTATGTTATGGCATATGCCACAACCGCCAAGCTCCAAAACAACGCCAGCCTTTTTCCGCTAAACATAATAATCATATAGAATACACCTAATGCCAGCCAGACAGAAATACCGCTGCCTACTCCTCCACGTATGTAAAATAATGGCGGAAACACAAGGATAATAATAAATAATCCAATCAGCACAGCACCAAAATTATACTTGTGATATTTAAAGGATACAAACAGGCTTCCACCCATGGCAAAAAGTAAAGTCAGCAAAATTGGCATAGATACCCTGTGACCAGTTGCTGTACTTAAAATTTCAACAAGCCCAAGCAAAGTTGCAAGACTTCCTACCAAAATAATGGTACGAAGCACACGCTCATTTAAATTACAATCTTTTCCATAAATGATTTGATAGATTTTTTCTTGTAATTTCTTCCACATTGTCTATCACTCCTTACCAGCCAATTTTTCTTTTAATTCTGTCACCATATCTACAGCAGACATATAATCAGACTTCTCTATTTTTCGTTTCACAGGAAGAAGAAGTAAATCCAATGCTTTTCCATGATATTGATATTTTTGCAATTCAGAAACAGCTTCCATCAGCTTCTCTCCATTCAAATCAAACATGGCATCTTCCATCTCTTCTAAGATACTTCCAAACACATCTTCATTAAGTACTGGCAGTTCACTAATTTCTTCACTCTCTTCCGTTTCCTCTGAGGCTTCTACTCTTTCTATTCCCATAGCTTTACACAATTGCTGGAAAAACACTTTATATTCCTCCATAAACTGGTTGTGATTTTCCAGAATATAATCTAACCGGTCCTCTTTTCCTGCATGCTCCAGATTTTCTGCAAGCTTTGAAACCTGAACTGCACCAATACTCTTCATGGAACTCTTAATTCCATGCACCGTAATGGTATAGTTTTTCCAATCCTGTTGCTCATACAATTGCTGTGCTGCCGCCCCGGAATCCGTAAAATCTGTACAATATTCTTCCAATATTTGGATATATTGTTCTTTTCCGCCACAGTATACGATGCCCTTTTCTACCTCTACACCCATTTCTTTTAGAGCCTTTTCCAAATCCATCTTACTGTCTTCTTTTGCTTCACTGATTTCCTCTGAGATACTCTTAACCTCTTTCTCTATTTCCTGAGGTTGAATTTTTTCTTCTTTCTGGTTTTCTTCTTTCTTATTTTCTTCTTGAACATCCACCTTCTGCTCTTGCTCTTCTGCTTGTCTTCTTTTCGCTTCCAGCTTCATGTATTCTTCCTTCGACATAATTTTTTCATAGCTCAAATTACGTCGTAAAACACGCTCTAATACGGAACGCTCTACCGGTTTTTCTAAAAAGTCATCAAAGCCTTCTGTAATCAAGGTTTCTCTTGCTCCTGCTACTGCATTTGCTGTCAGAGCAACAATAGGCACCTTCTGGAAATAAGTACCTACTAGTTTTCTGATACGCTGCATGGTTTCTACACCATCCATTTCCGGCATCATAATATCCATGAATACAAAATCATAGTTCGCAGAAAGGACTTTTTCTAATGCCTCTGCTCCACTAATAGCCGTAGTCACCTTTATCTTATAATCTGCCAAAATACCTTCCACTACTCTCAAATTCATTTTATTATCATCTACCACCAGAACATGAGCATCTCTTACAACAAACTTGCTTCCATTATCTACTCCTAAATGTCTCTTTTCTCCAAGGAGACCATTTAATACAGAGGCAATGCTCAAAATATAAAATGGTTTATATACAATATAAATATCTGAATTTAATATTTCTTTTTCATTAACGCGATCCAATACCGCTACTACCTTCGTCCGCTCTGCAAGCTCATCAAAATATTGTGGATTACTTTTATATTCCACATTACCAATAAATACATGAGAAAATTCAGCTTTTTTCTCTCGTCTTTGCAATTCAGCCAAATCTCTACACATATGACATCTTCCCTGAAGCTGCTGTGCCATATTTCTTATCATATTGGTATAATCTTCTCTAATTTCCGGCACATCATAATGTTCCATATTTAAATAAACGGCTACCTTGATTCCTTCTTTATTTTCCAACTGAGCAATCGGTCTTTCATCTAATACCTGCTGTGGAATTGTAAACTTTACTATAGTTCCCTTATTTACCTGACTTTTCACCGTAATTGCTCCACCCATCTTCTTAATCAGGGCATAGGATATAGCTAAGCCTAAACCTACACCGCCTTCCTGACGACGTCTGCTGGTATCTCCCTGACTAAATCTTGCAAACATTTTTTCCATGCTCTCTGCCCGCATGCCAATACCAGTATCTTTTATTGTAACACTTAAATTTATACCATAGCTCTCTTTTCGATAGCCAATAGTAATACAGATACCTCCCCTTTCTGTAAACTTAATGGCATTATCTAAAATATTCATAACAACTCTTCTAAGTTTTTTTACATCACCTAAAAGAGCGCATGGTATATTCGGATCACAGTCCACAATTAACTCAATATTTTTTTCTTCTTTCTTTGCCAAAGTCATATTAATAATGTCATTAACTGTAGATGTTATATTATATGCCTCTTCTTCCAGCTCCATTTTTCCTGACTGCAGCTCTGAAAAATCAAGAATATCACTAACAACAGAAGTGATATTTCTACCTGCCTGTTGGATATTAACTACATCTTCCTTCACATCCTCTGGAAGCTCCTCCTGTAACAATATTTCACTAATGCCACAAATCGTATTAATCGGTGTACGGATTTCATGGCTGACATTGGCTAAGAAATCATCTTTACTATTTTCTACTTCTCTTAATTCATCAATCATTTCCAGCAAATATCTGCTGCCGTCACTATTTCTCTGTGTCCATATATATACTACATACTCTAGCAAAAAGATATTTCCTATCTGCATGATTTTTTGTATTAATTCCGCCGTAGTATTAATCTCGATTGCCCTAACAATCAAACCATTATATATCATAATAATCGACACAGAAGCTACAGTAATATATATAATCTGAGCATTTCCATATAAACCAAGAAATACAATAAATGATGCCAAAATAGGAAACGCATCACAGGAATTTTCAATCTGTGTTGCATAAATCACCATACTGATTTGCATTAAAACAGCAGAAAATCTGGCACGAAATAAAAAGTTCTTACATTTACTAACACAAATAATCCAATTAACCGCCAGTATAATAAGTAATATCAGAGGCAATGCATACCCCTGTTCCTTTTGTGTCGAAATAGCGATTATGAAAAATGTATATATGCTAAAAACAACCGCCAAAAAGCTCTCGATTAATCGTTGATTTTCTCCTTCATACATAAATTTTTCCATACAATCAACCTCCTGACTAAACTTCCCATCCTACTATATATCAAAAAGCATACTAACATCTGTTTCTATTATTTTTAGGGATTCCCTAATAAATAATAGAACGGATGCCAGTATGCTCATATCCCACACCAATTTTAATACTTACCGAAGTTTCCACTTAAAGATATAATCTGCTCATTTTTGTCATAGGAATTATCATAGTGATTACTGGAATCACTTCCCAGACTTATATTTGCATCTCCCTTTAATCTATATACTGCTAACATTTCCCGTACTCTTCCAGCCTGCTCTGCAAGTTCCTGACTAGCAGCCGCACACTCTTCACTTGTGGCTGAATTAGTCTGTACCACCTGAGATACCTGCTCAATTGCCTGTTCAATCTGTGTAATAGCAGTTGCCTGATAGTTAGAAGCTGCATTAATATCAGAAATAATACCTTCACTCTGCTGTACTGCCTTAGTAATTTCCTCTAATGCTTCTGCTGTTTCATTTGCAATTCTAGAACCATCCTCAACCTTCTGGATAGAATCTTCAATCATTTCTGCTGTTTCACCTGCTGCTGAAGAACACTTTGCTGCCAGATTACGAACCTCTTCTGCTACTACCGCAAAGCCCTTACCAGCTTCTCCAGCTCTTGCTGCTTCTACTGCCGCATTTAACGCCAAAATGTTAGTCTGGAATGCAATATCATCAATCACCTTAATAATCTTGGAAATTCCCTCAGACGCCTTATTAATTGCGTCCATAGCAACCACCATATCCTGCATCTCTGTATTTCCTTTTTTTACATCCTCAATAGCCTGTGCAATTAATGCCGCCGCTTCGCTTGCCTGAGTTGCATTTTGCTTTGTTTTCTCTGAAACATCTGCAATAGATGCCGTAATTTCTTCAATGGCACTTGCCTGCTGAGTGGAGCCCTGTGCCAATGCTTCACTGGCACTTGCCACCTGAGAAGAGCTGGTAGTTACCTGATATGCCGCATCTTTAATATTACTGATAGCATGGTTGTTTCTCTCAACCATAGTTGCTAATGCAATCCCTAAAACATCATCATCAGACTTTGGATGAACATCCACCAGCATATTGCCATCGGCTACTTCCTGAGCAATGTGAGCATCATAACTAATATTTGCTACAACCTCACCAACCTCATCAATGAGTTCACCGAATTCATCATTATATTTCTTCTCTACCGTAATGTCTACTTTACCCTTTGCCAATGCCTGTGCAGACTTAGTAAGTTCTGCCAGCGAATTCTTTATGGTATTAATCACTGCCATGTATACACCAATGGATAAAGCTACTGCCACAATAAACAATCCTGCTGTCAGCATTCCAAAGCCATGAAGGCAGTCTGCCTGTCCAGCCGCATCTAATTTTATCATTCTAGCCGCTGTTCTATATCCTAGATATAAAGATGCCATCAATACAAAGTCAATTAAAATGAATCCAATGTTCAATTTTGTAACAATTTTCATATTTGCACTCATAATGTTATTCTCCTTCTTCTGAATTTTCTTCACTAACCTGCTCCAGCATAGTTAAATCTTCGTCCTTTAGGAGCTTGTCCGGATCAAGCAGAAGCTTCACACTTTCTCCTACCTTTCCAATACCGTATACGTATTTATTTTTATGAGATTTATGTGACTTCTCATCATGACTGAGGGTTGGAGATGGTAAGATATCCTCTTCCTTTATCTCTACAACCTCCGCAATTTTCTCTACAATAAGTCCCACTACGGTATCCTTTACATTAATAACAATAATGCAGGTTCTGTCTGTATACTCAATTGGCTCCTGTCTAAATCGGATTCTTACGTCAATAACAGGAATAATTTTACCTCTTAAGTTAATTAGACCTTTAATGTAGTCTTCACTTTCAGGAATCTGGGTAATTTCCTGATAAACAATGATTTCATGTACATATTTAATCTTCAGACCGAAATACTCGTTTCCTGATTTGAAGGTTACATATTTATCCTGCTGTGTACTAAACTCACTCATATGCACCCTGTTTCCTTTCTATGTATTATTCTACTAATCCAGCCGCATCCAGAATCAATGCAATGCTTCCGTCTCCCAGCTGGGTACATCCTGATAAACCTTTTACTTTCTTAATATAATCTGGAATTGGTTTTACTACGATTTCCTGTTTGCCTACCAGACGGTCTACATAGAGACAAATGGTCTTTTTCTCCACTTCAATAAGCACTAACATACCATCCTTCTCATCAATTCCACAGTTTTCAATCTGGTATAAATCACCAACACGAAGAATCGGATATCCCTCTCCACGTATCATAACAAACTCTTCACCATTTGGTTCCTGAATAATCTCATTATCACGAACACCAATGAATTCTTTTACCACACCTGTTTCTATTACGAAAGAGGATTTACCAACCTCCATGACAATACCGTCAATAATCGCCAATGTCAAAGGAATCTTCAAATTCATTAAGCTTCCTTCTCCCGGAGTACTTTCGATTTCCAGACTTCCACCAATGGATTGCAGGTTGGAAACTACTACGTCCATTCCAACACCTCGTCCAGAGTATTCTGTAACCGCTTCGTTGGTAGAAAAACCTGGTAAGGTAATAAACTGATAAACCTCTTTATCTGTATAGGAATTATCATCCTTGGTCGGATCTAACAAGCCTTGCTTTCTAGCCTTTGCCAGAATCTTATTTCTATCTAAGCCCTTACCATTATCCTGTACACCAATCCATACTTTACCGGACTCTGTTTTCGCCCAAAGGGTTACTTTCCCCTTTTCCGTCTTACCGCTTGCCTGACGCTCTTCTACACTTTCAATACCATGATCAACCGCATTTCTTACTAAATGCATCAAAGGATCTGAAATATTCTCGATAATATTCTTATCCACTTCGGTATTCTCGCCCTGCATCTCAAATTCGATGTCTTTTCCCAATTTTCTGGAAACATCAAATACAATACGGTTCATCTTCTGGAACGTATTTGTCAAAGGTACCATTCGCATGCTCATAATAACATTTTGAAGATCTGTGGAAATCTTGGTCATCTGGGCTGCCGCTTTATTAAAGTTATCCAGTTTCAAGCCTGGCACCTTTAAATCTGAATTCTGTAATACTACAGACTCGGAAATAACCAGCTCTCCAATCAAATCCATCAGCATGTCCATTTTCTGTACATCCACACTGATATACGCTGTCTTTTCTTGTTTCTTTGGTTTGTCCTTTGCTAATTTCTTAGCCTTACCAGCACCCTTAGATGTAATAACGAAATCACCTGGAGCAATTGCTTTTTCCTTTTCCGGCTGTTTTTCTGATATAATCTGCTCTTGAGCATCTGCCTTGGCTTCGATTTCTTCTACACTGGACTCTAAATCAATTCTGATTTCTGAACCAACGCTATCGAAGCCCATCTGGAATTCCTTCGCTGTACACTCATAGATATCCACTTTCTTGATATCATATCCTTCCTGTACAATTTCACGAAGCTCCTCTTCACTGGTCTGAGCCTGCAACAGAATTTTAAATCCATTCTCCAGAATCTCCTGCGCACTGGATTCATCGGAAATAATATCCTCTGGATAATGAAGCAAATCCTCTGCGATTTCCTTCAGCGCATATACCGTTTTATAGGCATGTACATTTGCCAATGGAACATCTTCACTAAAAGTAAGATAGATTTTATAAAAACGGCTTGCACTGGTAGCCATTGGTGCAATATAAAACTGCTGTGGCTCTTCATATACATTTTCTTTAATTTCTTTAGCTTTTTCACCGTCACCACTTTTAATGGCAGTCAGGAATTTATCAATAGCTGCTACTAATTCGCTGGCATCTCCATCTGCGGATTCACCATCCTGAATCTTTTCCATTTCACCAGTAATAAAATCAGATACTTGAAGAACATGTTCCACCAGTTCCAAATGAGGTACATTCTCTGGCTGAGACTCTCTCAGATAATAGAATACATCCTCCAGCTTGTGAGCAATTTTGGTAATCTCATCAAACATCATAACACCGGAAGAACCCTTTATGGTATGCATCGTACGAAAGATTTCATTAATACTATCTTCATCGAAACAATCCTCGTCCTTCTGTTCCAGCACAATCTCCTGAAGCCGTTCAAGCAGTTGACCGTTTTCAAACAGGTATATATCCAGCATTCCCTGTGTATTAAACTCTTCTGCCATTTCGCACTCCTTTCTATACTAGTCCAAATTTCTTCAATGCCTGTTCAAATCTTCCCTCGTCAATGGGCTTACCTGAATAAACCGTACAACCAAGGTCAAATGCCATCTTAACATTCTTCTCTTCATTTAAAGCGGTAGTCATAATCACCTTAACTTCCTTTTCCTTTGGGATATTCCGTTCTTTTTCCAAATTACGGATTCCCATCAACGCCTGATATCCATCCATAACCGGCATCATGATATCCAGACACACCAAATCATATGGTTCGTCATCCTCTAATGCCATCATAAATGCATCTACCGCTTCCATTCCATCTACGGTTACATCGCATTCTCCATACTTTGACAAAAATCCTGTCATAAATTTTCTTGTTACAAAATCATCTTCTGCTAATAATATTCTCATTTCTCTTCTCTCCTTCTGCCCTTATATTTTGCTTACTAATAGATATATTTTTTTAGCAATATCCGGCAATTTTTCTTGATACTCCACAGCCCCTATGTCGTATGCCACCTTTGGCATCCCATATACAACACAAGTGGATTCATCCTGTCCTATTGTTCTTGCTCCTGCTTTTCTCATAGCAAGAAGGCCTTTTGCTCCATCGCCTCCCATTCCTGTCAAAATAACTCCAACCGCCTTATTTCTTGCTACCTCTGCTACAGATTGAAACAATACATCAACAGATGGACAATGTCCGTTAATCTTTGGACCAGGTTTAATCACCACCTGATAGGTTCCATTTATTTTTACCAATTGCATATGCGCGTCACCACCTGGCGCTATCAATACCTGTCCCGGCAAAACCAAATCTCCCGACTTAGCCTCCTTTACCTTAACCTGACATTGATTATTTAATCTATTCGCATACATTTCCGTAAAGCCTGGCGGCATATGCTGTACCACCACAACTCCTGGAATATTGGTACCAAACTCTTTTATTACCGATGCAATTGCTTCGGTTCCTCCTGTAGAAGCTCCGATTGCTACAATTAAATCCTTACTGTCTGTAGTAACTGTCTTCCCCTGCACCTCAAATGGTACATCCCTTCTTCGACTGGCTTTTGCTATAGATGCCACTTTAATTTTTTGTGGAAGTTCATTTTTAATAAACGAAGCTAACTGCTTGTGGTCTGCTCCAATAGGCTTTGCGACAAATTCTACTGCACCAGCATTTAATGCATCAAACACCTTTTCGCTTAACGAACTAATCACCACCACCGGCATTGGATATTGAGGCATAAGCTTCCTCAAAAACTCAATGCCACTCATTCGCGGTAATTCCACATCCAATGTCATAACATCCGGCTGATATTTCACAATCGCATCTCTTGCTTCAAAGGGATCTCTTGCCGTAGCTACCACTGTAATTTCAGGATCCGCATTCAGAGTCTGTACCAGAAGTTCTCGAAACACAACGGAATCTTCTACTACTAACACCCTAATCTGGCTCATGCTTTCCTCTCCTATTTCCTAAAAATAGACGGCTGAATCATCTCAAAAGGTGTATCACTTCTGTCTATTGTTTCTGTTCTTCCAATAAACAAATACCCTCCTGGCTCCATCACGTCATATACTTTCTGAATCAATTCTCTCTTTGTTGCTTTATCAAAATAAATCATTACATTTCTCAAAAAGATAATATGCATCTTTCTCCTAAATGGAAATATATCCATTAAATTAAACTGGCGAAATAGTACCTCCTGTTTGATTTCCTTTGTAATCTCGAAATATTTTCCTCCCTCAACAGGTCGTAAAAATCTTCGTTTCCAAGTATCCGGAAGACTATCTATTTGTCCGCTTTCATACCGACCTCTTACCGCCTGCTGTAATACCTGTGTTGATACATCTGTTGCCAAAACCTTTGTATCCCATGTTCCATGCTCTAATCCAAAAAAATCTTTCAAAAGCATGGCTAACATATATGGTTCCTGCCCGGTAGATGCTGCACCACACCAAATACACAAATCCTTTTTTCTTTCTTCCTTCCTTTTTAATTCTGGAAGCACTTCCTTACGTAAGAAATCAAAATGTTCAAATTCTCGCATAAAAAAGGTATGATTTGTAGTCAGTATATCTACTAATTCTCGCTCCAGCCTTCCAGTACTGTCTGTCTCTACCGCATTCATATATTCACTGTAGCTTTGAAATCCATTGGTATGAATGTAATTGTCCATACGACCTTGTACAATTTCTTTCTTACGATCCAGATCAATTCCGTACCTGCTCTTTAAAAAGCGGTAAATCCTTAAAAATTCCTCTTCTGTCATATTACCACCCAAGCCTTATCGTTTCGTTTTCCCTGCTTGTTTCTAATGAAATTGTCTTGCTATTTTTTTCATAATTCCAAAGAGGTCCGGGTTAAACTTATTATCCATCTCCCTCTCCATAATTTCTAAAGCAGTTTCTCTCTCATAATTACCACGATAGGTACGTTTTTCTGTCAGCGCACAATACACACTAACCAGAGAGACAATCTGGGCGGAAAGAGGAATCTCATCTCCCTTTCGGCCTTCCGGATATCCGCTTCCATCCCAATTTTCATGATGATAATGTGCAATCTCTGTTGCCATACGGATAAAGCTATTATCGTTGCCAACCTCTCCAACATCCCGCAATATTTTAGCACCAATATTGGTATGTGCCTGCATGATTCTGCTTTCATTCTCATTTAAGGACTCTTCCTTCTGAAGAATATCGGTGGCAATTGCCATATTCCCCAAATCACACAGAGGCGCTGCCAATTCCACAGTATCAACATAATTATCTGAAATTAAATGCCCATACATAGTAGACAACTGCATAGCCTCTGCCAGTATACGACAATTATAACTAACTCTTTCCATATGCTTTACGTCGTAAGCTGCATTCTCTCTTGCCACTCTCAGCAACGCATATAACACACTTCTTCGTTCTTTCTCAATTTGCTTTACCTGCTCACTAACAGATACTTGAAGCTGACGATTAATTTCCATCATATCCCGGTTGATTTCATATAATTTCAAATGCATACCAACTCGGGCTTTTACTACCTCCGGAATAAAAGGCTTGGTAATATAATCCTCACCTCCCAGGGTGAATCCCTTCACAATATCTTCTGGCGCATCAAAGGCAGAAATAAAGATAATCGGAATTTCTCTGGAATCTGGATTGGCCTTTATCTTTTCACAAACCTCAAAGCCATCCATCTCTGGCATTGCAATATCTAAAATAATCAGCTGCGGTTTCATTCGCTGT
Organism: uncultured Jutongia sp.; assembly: GCA_964511525.1. Taxonomy (GTDB): domain Bacteria; phylum Bacillota; class Clostridia; order Lachnospirales; family Lachnospiraceae; genus Jutongia. The sequence goes on along the minus strand of CAZEFX010000043.1, from coordinate 1,146 downwards.
ACTATTTTCAACGCCTGTGTGCCATTTTCCGTCAAAACAGGCTGGTGTCCCATATCCGATATGATATCCCTTAAAATAAATCGATTCGCTTCTACATCATCTACAATCAGAATCCGTAAAGCTCCATTATTGGCTCTATTCTCTACCATAATATCCCTCCGTGATGTTTCTTACTGTTTCTTTTCTCTTGGGAATGATATCTAAAATACTCTCTTACAGATTCTCTCCTTTTAGCATCTCCTGCAGCTTTTCAAATGCTGCTATGGCTTTATCATAGTCGCCCTTTTGAACTGCCATTTTCATACGGAGAGCTGCACTTTTCACTTCTCTTGGAGCCTCTTCTACAAGCTGCTTTACAGTTTCTGCAAAGCTTTCTGCCTTTTCCCAGTTTTCCATCTCAACACTAAGAATCAGCTTAGACATCTTCCTTTCAATTTCTTCCCTATTCTCCTGCTCTCCATATTTCCATATCTTCTCACTAACACGGTTTTCTGATAATTTTTGCAGCTTCTCTATCAAAGCCTGTTCCGTTTCTTTTTCATAATAGTGTTCCTGATAAACTTCTACAGCGCCTTCGATATAATTCTCATGGTATTCCTCTTTCGGAAGCTCTACCCAGATATGAAAGGAGAAAATAGACCCCTTTCCTTCATCACTTTCTACATGGATATTGCCACCCATAAGCTCTACCAGCTGCTTGCAGATATTTAATCCCAATCCAGTACCACCATATTTTCTCGAAATGGAGGCATCCACCTGCGAAAAGCTTTTAAATAACTTATCCTGATCCGCCTTACTGATACCTATTCCGTTGTCAATAACCATGAAGAAAAGCTCCACTCTGTTTCCAGATTGGGCAGTCTTCACTACTTCTACATGAATCCCGCCAACGGAAGTAAATTTATATGCATTGGATATCAGATTATTTAAAACCTGAACAATCCGAAGTTCATCACCCACCACATATTCTGGTATCTCTGGTGATATCTTCATAGAGAAATCCAATCCTTTTTCTATAATGCGGTTGCTATGATTTCCCTTAATGTAATCCATCATATTGCGAAAATGGAATTTCTGATTTTCCAAGCTAAACTTTCCAGCCTCCAACTTAGAAAAATCTAGAATATTATTGATAATCGCATTCAT
>CAZEFX010000042.1:0-23174 GCA_964511525.1 uncultured Jutongia sp. | reverse complement strand
AGCAAATATTACAAAAAAACCATGATTTTTCTTAAAAATATAAACAAAGTATAAAAAATAAAAAAAGTACTTGAAGGTGACGTAACGTCACCTTTTATACTATCCTCAGATAAAATTGTAGCACAGAAACTTTGCACTAAAGGATTTTTAATATGTAAACTTTATGTTTTGAAACTACTATGTTTCAGAAAGGAGATTCATTATGAAAGGGATTATTCTTGCCGGTGGTTCTGGCACCCGCCTTTACCCACTGACTATGGTAACTTCCAAACAGTTACTTCCTATTTATGACAAACCAATGATTTATTATCCATTATCTGTATTAATGAATGCAGGAATCCGAGAGATTTTAATTATCTCTACACCACAGGATACTCCTCGATTTCAGGAGCTTTTAGGAGACGGACATCAGTTTGGTATCGAATTAACCTATGCCGTACAGCCAAGTCCTGATGGATTAGCACAGGCATTTATTATCGGAGAAGAGTTCATCGGTAATGATACTGTTGCCATGGTTCTTGGTGACAATATCTTCTCTGGTCATGGTTTGAAAAAACGTTTAAAGGCTGCTGTAGAGAATGCAGAAAGCGGAAAGGGCGCTACGGTATTTGGTTACTATGTAGACGATCCTGAACGCTTCGGTATTGTAGAATTTGATGCAGAAGGAAAAGCGATTTCCATCGAAGAAAAGCCTGCACAGCCAAAGAGTAATTACTGTGTAACCGGTTTGTATTTCTATGACAACCGTGTTGTAGAATACGCGAAAAACTTAAAACCAAGTGCTCGTGGTGAATTAGAAATTACAGATTTAAATCGTATCTATCTCAATGACGGGGAATTGAATGTGGAATTATTGGGACAGGGCTTCACCTGGCTGGATACCGGTACTCATGAAAGCTTAGTAGAAGCTACCAACTTTGTAAAAACCATCGAGTCTCATCAGCATCGTAAAATTGCCTGCTTAGAAGAAATCGCTTACCTAAACGGCTGGATTTCTAAGGAGGATGTTTTAAAAGCCTATGAGCCATTAAAGAAAAACCAGTATGGACAGTATCTGATGGATGTTTTAAACGGAAAATATATGGATGTACTTCGCTAATCAGGGAAGAATATCTTTTAGAAAATTTACAAAAAACAAATATATCAATTCACAAAGAAAGGACAAAACACTATGAATATTATTGTAACCGGCGGTGCCGGATTTATCGGAAGCAACTTTGTATTTCACATGTTAAACAAATATCCTGACTATCGCATTATTTGTTTAGACTGCCTTACCTACGCTGGTAACCTGTCTACCTTAGAGCCTGTTATGGACAATCCAAACTTTCGTTTTGTAAAGGAAGATATTACAAACCGCGAAGCAGTATACAAGCTTTTCGAGGAAGAAAAGCCTGATATGGTAGTAAACTTTGCAGCAGAAAGCCATGTAGACCGTTCTATCGAAAGTCCGGAAGAATTCTTAAATACAAATATTATGGGTACTGCTGTTCTTATGGATGCTTGCCGTAAATATGGAATCAAACGTTATCATCAGGTATCTACTGATGAAGTATATGGCGATTTGCCATTAGACAGACCTGACTTATTCTTCACAGAGGAAACTCCAATTCATACCAGCAGTCCATACAGCTCTTCTAAAGCTGCTGCTGACCTTTTGGTTCAGGCATATCACAGAACCTATGGATTACCTGTTTCCATCAGCAGATGTTCTAATAACTATGGACCATACCACTTCCCTGAGAAGCTGATTCCATTAATGATTGCTAATGCATTAAATGACAAGCCACTCCCTGTATATGGAAAGGGCGAAAATGTTCGTGACTGGTTATATGTAGAGGATCATTGTAAAGCAATTGATTTAATTATCCACAAGGGCCGCGTTGGTGAAGTTTACAATATCGGTGGTCACAACGAAATGACCAATATTGATATTGTTAAGATTATCTGTAAGGAATTAAATAAACCAGAAAGTCTTATTACTTATGTAGCAGACCGTAAGGGACATGATATGCGTTACGCTATTGACCCTACCAAGATTCACAACGAATTGGGATGGCTGCCAGAAACAAAATTTGCAGATGGTATCAAGAAGACCATCCAGTGGTATCTGGATAACAAGGAATGGTGGGAAACTATTATTTCCGGTGAATACCAGAACTACTATGACAAAATGTATAGCAATCGCTAAAAGCGGAAAAGAGGGAAACTATGAAAATATTAGTAACTGGCGTAGCCGGTCAGCTTGGCCATGATGTAATCAATGAACTGGCAAAGCGTGGGCATGAAGGAATCGGAAGCGATATTGCTCCAGAATACAGTGGCATTGCAGATGGTTCTGCGGTAACAAAAGCACCTTATGTACAGATGGATATTACCGATAAAGCTTCTGTTGCAAAAACCTTTTTAGCGGTAAATCCTGATGCAGTCATCCACTGTGCTGCATGGACTGCTGTAGATGCAGCGGAGGACGAGGACAAAAAAGCTACCGTGCATATGGTTAATGCAGTAGGAACCGAAAACATTGTGGCAGCATGTACGGACTTAAACTGCAAAATGATGTATATCAGTACCGACTATGTCTTTGATGGGCAGGGAACAACACCTTGGGAGCCAGACTGCAAAGATTACGCTCCTTTGAATGTATATGGTCAGACCAAGCTTGATGGTGAACTTGCTGTGTCCGAAAATCTGGACAAGTATTTTATTGTTCGTATTGCTTGGGTATTCGGCAAAAACGGAAAGAACTTTATCAAAACCATGCTGAACGTAGCAAAAACCCATGACAAGCTTACAGTGGTAAGCGATCAGATTGGTACACCAACTTATACCTTAGATCTTGCCAGACTTCTGGTAGATATGATAGAAACTGAAAAATATGGCTACTATCATGCAACCAACGAAGGTGGATACATTAGCTGGTACGATTTCACCAAAGAGATTTTCCGTCAGGCTGTAGAAATGGGTCGTACCGAATACAGTGAAGACAAGGTACAGGTATCTCCTGTCACTACAGAGGAATACGGAATTTCCAAAGCTGCCAGACCATTTAATAGCCGTCTGGACAAAGCAAAGCTTGTAGAAAACGGATTCACTCCACTGCCAACCTGGCAGGATGCAGTAAAACGCTATCTACAAGAAATTGAGTTTTAAAATATATCAAATATTAATTATAAAAACATGACGTAGAAAAAGGTTCTTTCTGTTTCAACTCGTGGACGCCTTGTGGCTTGAGATGAAACAGGAAGAACCTTTTCCCTTATGTATTGGTTACCAATAATTAATGCCAATCACCCCTGTGCTTCTTCTACCCCCTAAGAATCTTTCCGTAATCCATTTCCATAACTGTATCGCATAAATATTCAATATCCTCTGAATTATGTGATGACATAATAATAGTCTTTCCACTATCTTTAAGTGTCAGCAAATAATCCCTGATTTCAGAAACTCCTTGCTTGTCCAATCCGTTAAATGGTTCGTCTAAAATGATAATATCTGGGTTTTCCATTAATGCCTGTGCTATTCCTAGTCTTTGTCTCATTCCTAATGAATACTGACCGACTCTTTTCTTTGACCTTGGTTCTAAGCCCACTTGTTCCATAGCATTACATATATCTGAATCTTTGATTCGATTATTAATAGCCGCCAATATTTTCAGATTTTTAAACCCTGAATAATATGGTATAAAGCCTGGGGCTTCAATAATGATTCCTGTATTTTCTATAAAGTCCATTTCCTTTCCTACTTCTTTTCCTTGTACAAGTATTCTTCCGGCAGTTGGACGAATAAATCCACAAATACATTTCATTAACAACGTCTTTCCACTACCATTACGCCCTATAATCCCATGTATTTTTCCCTTTTCACATTGATATGATATATGATTTAATAACACTTCATTTTTAAACGTCAGTACTACATCCTGTACATCAATTAACAAGGTATTTTCTTCCAGCATCTATTCTTCCTCCCTTTAGTTTATCTGTATGATTTTTGTGTAGCTGATTTTTGGAGCATACCAAAACGCAGTAAACACTAGTAAAAATATGAGTAGTAAAAAATAAAAAACGGAATATTCCAAAGGACAATACAGCTCTCGAAAATAGGAAGAAAAATGTGACTGAAGTAATCCATGGGATGCTGGAAAAATCCATTGAATTGGCAACTGGAACTGCGCTAAACCAGTTCCAAGAACAAGAACAAACCCTGTCACAACAACACCTAAAATTTTATGTCCTATTAATTTCAAGACTAACAGGAGTCCCCCTAGCAAATATAAATACAACACCAATAACAAAACTGAATAGATCAGTGCTGCATATGGCAGCATTTGATAATATAGGTTCGGTGGAATTAATTTTGAAGTAAAGGTAGAACTTAGTTCCGGCATTTTCTGATTCATCTCTGTGACCACATCACTCCATCCATTAAACAGAAAACCAGAATCTGCAATAGGAAGTGTTACGCCTATAAATAATAAAAACACAAAAGATATATCCGCAAAAAGTAAAAATAATAGCTGAGAAATTAACCACTTTCTTCTTCCTGCCCGAAAAATTTTGTAAATCATATTATTATCAACTCTAGGAAAATCAGAGATAAGAACCAAAAATACAATAGGTGTCAAACCCAGCAATTGAGGAGAATTACATATACCGATAAACGGTTCCAGTAAATTAATTGGTGTTCCCATTCTATCACTATATGCCAGCAAATTCTTTGTAACAAAGGAATAAATTAATATAAACACACAGGGCATCAAAAGGATTCTAGCGTTAAAAATCCATCCTGTATATTCGCTTTTTATCATTTTTATTATTTTCATAACTACTCCCCACAATCCAATTTCGATTTATTGTAAACAACTAATCCACCGTACACGCCTCCAAAAACAACCAGTATCCGAGTGATTAGTACAACTGCAGAACCTATGTCATAAAAGATGTGCATATAAGAAAAACTAAACATATTTTCAACGATTTGGGCAAGCGCCTCCGGCATACTACTATTGGAAGCATACAGGCGGGAAAGCAGGTAACTGATGCCTATATTGTAAAGATAGGTCAGAACAAAAGGTAAGCAAATAATAAAATATAAATTATCACATAAAAAGCAAATAGCAATGGCTAGCATGGAAGACATGGCACCATAAATAAATATTCCAGTGTAATATTTAAAATATACCCACAGATTCTTGTCCATTATTAATTTAGGCTGACCAAATCCATCAAAAATAACACCATTGCAAAAGCAAATCAAAAATTGAAACAAAAGAATTCCAAACATCAATATCGCTCCGCCGGCAAAGATTCCAGCAATCCATTTATTTATGTAATAATCCATACTTGATTTTTTACGAAACATATAAACTCGTTTATACTTTGTCACCTTTTCCGCATGAAAGCTCAAGACAAAAGGTAACGAGGTTACTATAGGTGCGAAAAGAGATAAATAACCGCTAGGAATTCTTTGAAGTATTACAATCAGCTGAAACTGTTCTGTGTCAATAGAAGCAGGATTGCTTTGCAATAATTGAAATACTTGTATCATAGATAAGGAGGTTCCATTTTCTGAATAGTAAATACTGGAAACCATGCATAAAACCGTTACCAAAGCACTTCCTACAACCAGCCACAGGTTTGTCAGCATCATATACATCTCAATATTTCTCTTAATTTTAATCATATTCCAAACAGACATCCTGATACATCACCTCTCCAGTAACCATATCAACATTTATAAATTTACGTGCCCACTGTCCATTGGCACTTTGATATTTTGGTGCATCGATAATAAGAGACCACACTGGTCTGGCTTCAAATTTTGTTCCCGGTGTATTGACACTTTCCTTTTCTTTATCTCCAATCCATTTAATTTCATATTTGATATCAATATCTATAATCTCGTTAATATGAGAACCTGTCATTTTCTGTTCCACAATCTGAAGTGCCTCGCCCAATCCTATCAATTTATCACTGTGATTTTGTTCTGATTCTATCTCATAACAAAAATTATTATTCCGAATCCCTGAAATAATCCCTTCCTCTCTCATGGTAACTTCTAAAATACTATTAAAATAAGATTCCTCATTCTCCGCCATAAAATTAATATCCTCAAAAGGTATTCCTCTGTAGTTTTTACATACTTCAAAAAACAAAAAATCTCCTGTCTTATCCTTACATTTATATACATTTTTCACTTGATAGAAATAATTTGGTTCCATAAGCTTCCAATTTTCATTGCACCAATCATTAACATCTTTTACAGCTTCATCAATGGATCGTTTTTTTCCATTTAAAACACAATCTCCATATTTATCCTTCCAATCAATATGATAAATAGAAGATAGATTTTCCACAAATACCGATTGCTTTTCTCTACATAAGCAGCAGAACCCATCATCCTGTAATATAGCTCTATCTTTTTCTGTGTTCACATGGAAACCAAGTACATTTCCAGATGCCCATTCTTCCTCTTTGTAATTCTTAATTTTCTCTTCATAGTCATCCTTCTGGAAAAAGGCAGATATGATTTTTTTCACTTTTTCCTCAGTAGCAAAGCCTTCACATAGCTTCATAGACAATACACAAACCTCATCCGGCTGCTCTATCTGAATGGTATCCAACAACTGAATATTTTGATATTCCTTCTCTAAAACTTGTTCTTGATTATCCAATAAATGCTCTATATTTACATAGGATATGTCTGTTTTTTCCACATCTTCAGACGGAATATAATTTTCTGTCTTATCCTTAACAGATTCTGGTGTTGTTTGACACCCTGCCATAACCATCATTAGCATTATAATTCCCAAGCATCTTATCTGTTTTTTCATACTCCTCATTCTCCTTATAAAATAAATAGTAAATAACCGATAAAAACTTAGATAAAAAAACATCTGCATTTTTCTTTATCTTAGCAGACGTTTATTGAGATTTTTTTAAGATTATCTTTAAAAATATTTAAAATTACTGGTTTGGTTATAAAAAGGAAACTTTGCAAGAAAAAGTAAATATGATACCATAGGTAAAATAACATGCTTTCTGAATAATTTTCAGAGGATAGGAAAATTAAAATGAAACCGTCGTTAAGGAGGAAACAATAAAATGGAATGTGAAACCTGTGCAAACTATTCTTATGACGAAGATTTTGAAGAATATGTGTGCGATGTGAATATGGATGAAGATGACTGGGGACGGATTATGGCATCCAAATATAAAGAATGTCCTTATTATAGAGATGGCGACGAATACAAAGTAGTTCGCCGCCAGATGTAAAATAGGAAAGTTCAAGCTACAATTTGGAGCATACTAAAACACTGACGATGATTCCTGAAATAGTAGTCACAAGCGCTCCCACTAAGGACCAGCTCATTTTCTTCACCGGAGGATGTATTTTATCTCCTGTTGCAATAAAATACACAGACATGGTATAAAAAATAGTTTCTGAACAGCATAAAATCACAGAACCTAGAAATCCCTCCGGGGAATCTGTCCCGAACTTCTTAAAAATATCAATTAAAAGTCCTGTTGCCGCAGAGGAAGAAATCATTTTGATTAAAGTCAACGGAACTAGCTCTGCCGGAAAATGAACCAATTCTGCCAAAGGCTCCAGCCATCCTGCTACCACATCCAATGCCCCTGAAGCTCGCAAAATGCCGATAGCCATAAGTAAGCCAATGAGTGTGGGTAAAATCTCCAATACCACCTTAAACCCATCTGCTGCGCCTTTCGTAAAGGCATCAAAAATATCGGTATGACTCAGAAGACCATATCCAATAATATAAAAAATCACCAGGGGTATCATAAAATTTGATAGATATAAAAGAAAATCCATTATTCCTTCTCCAATTAAATTTCTTGCAAAATCCTTACTAAATATTTATGTATTTTTAAGGAATACATTCCTTTGTGCTGATTGCAAATTTAAGATGGAATAGCTATAATAGTAATGTATGTTTTAAAACAGCCGGTTTTATCCGGTCTATTACGATTCCATAGGAGGGCACAATGAATACTGTTTTTATCGCAGATGATGAATTAATCATCCGACAGGGTTTAAAATGCATTATCGACTGGGAAGCTTTAGGCTTTACCATTATTGGAGAAGCATCCAATGGGGAAGATGCATTAAATTTTATAATAAAGGAACAGCCAGATTTGGTACTTCTGGATATTCGTATGCCTAAGCTTTTAGGAATCGATGTAGTGAAACAAGCCAGACAGCAGGGCTTTGAAGGAAAGGTAATTATTCTTAGCGGCTTTACTGATTTTAAATATGCTCAGGCTGCTATTAAATATGGCGTAGACTTTTATCTTACAAAACCAATTGACGAGGAAGAGCTTTTAGATACTGTAAAAGAGATTCAGGAAGCATTTCTTGCAGAAAATTTACAGTCAGATACTTTAAATCATTATCGCAAAAAAGCCCATGGCATGATTCTTTTTGATATTCTAACCGGCAAGGCAGATTTTTCCCAGTTCAATCTGGAGGACCTGCATCTGGATGCTGACCAGTATCAGATTGTAATTTATGAAAAATATAGTCATCATGCCACTCAGATGTCTTACCGTTTTTCTGACTTATTAAAGGTAACTAATGAAGGAAATAGTTCTTATGAAAGCATTACCATTGATGATAATGAGGTTCTTTTATTAAAAGGAACCTTTACACTTCAGAAATTTGAAGAATTTTTAGAGCATTACGAAAGAGAACAAAAACCACAAAAGGATTCTCCTTTAGATTCTCTTTTTATTACCTATGGACGTCCGGTTACGGATTTAGCACAGGTACATACCTCTTATGAAGAGGCTTTGCGCTTATTGCAAAGACGTTTCTTCTGCGAAAACATGCAGCATACCATTGGCTATAGCCAGTTACCGGTACAGAATCCTGCTACAGCCTTTCGTCTGACTCCAGAGACATTACAGCATTATTGCGAAAGTCTCATTGGCTATATTCAGGCAGCAAAAAGAAATCAGGTAGCGGAAACCCTGCGGGAATTAGAAAATAATCTGTATACCACCTTTGATGATATTCCACATATTAAATTGTTTTTAACAGATTTATATTTATCCATCAAGGAAAAAATATCTCATTTATACCACAATATGAATATTCCTTTCCCTGGAAATGCAGAGATTATTGATTTTATTAATCAGAAATATTATCTCTACGAGATTATTTTATTCTTCACTGAGCAGTTTGAAATGATTATGCGCTCTATTGGAAATCCGTCCAGCGAAGGTGTAATGGACGATATTATCCACTATATTGAGCACAACTATATGGATAATATTAAACTGGAAAACATCGCTCCATTATTTGGTTATAACAGCTCCTATCTCGGAAAAATTTTTAGCAAAAAGGTCGGAGAAGGTTTTAATGTTTTCGTGGACAAGGTTCGTATCGATCATTCTAAGGATTTGTTACAGAACAGCACCTTAAAGGTATATGAAATTGCGGAAAAAGTGGGATACCGCAATGTGGATTATTTTCATACTAAATTTAAGAAATATGTTAATATGAGTCCTGCGGAGTATCGGAAGCAGTATCGCAAGAAGCAGGAGGGTTAAAATCTCCAATAATCTCAATTATGGATATAGTGACGCAGAAAACGGTCTTTCATTTTCCACTTCGTGGACGCCTTACGGCTTGGGATGAGCTACGCAACAGTGCATAGAATGTTATCTTCGTGATAAATCACTCGATACCATCCAAACACTGGCGAGCTCAAACACCACTCAGTCGGAAAATGAAAGACCGTTTTCTGCTGTACACTGGCTACCTATAAAATGATATTCTTCTAAACTCCTCTACTTCATTTCTGAAGAAGCCTTAAAATATTTTTTATATGTGAATATAAATAGTATCACCGCTAATGTAGCTGCCAGATAATCTGTTACCGGCTGAGCAGCTGCTGCCATTCTGGCAGAATCAAATACATTCCTAAAAATAAACAAAATTGGTAAATAGAGCAATCCTTGTCTACTAATGGACAAAATCAAGGATGGCAACGCTGCTCCGGTAGACTGGATTGCATTTATAAATACAAATAGAATTCCCATTATGGGTCCGGAATAAATATAAATTCTTGCAAAGGACATACCATATTCAAAAGCATCTGGATTATCTAAAAATGCCTTTACCAACGGACCGGCTCCACAATAGCAAACCACTGTCATTACCGCACTAATACAAAGGGCAAGACAAACAGAAAACTTTAAGACTGCCATATAACGTTTCCGGTTTCCTGCACCGAAACAATATCCTAGCAACGGCTGGATTCCTGTACCCAAACCAATGAGAAGCATGACCACAATCATATTTACCTTCATGGCAACCCCAAGACCTGCTACCGCCATGTCTCCGTATCCTGCCATTACATTATTAATAATAATGTTTGAAGTACTCATTAAGATACTATTTAATGAAGCAGGGATTCCAATTGCCATAACTCCCTTTGCAATTCCATTTTTCACCTGATAATCCTTCAAACGGATAGACAACAGGGATTTTGAAGATACAATATGACCAATATAATATACTGCAGAAAAAATATTCCCAATGACAGTAGCAGCAGCGGCTCCTGCCACATCCCATCCCAAACCAAGAATCATAATGGGATCCAAAATCACATTCATCATATTTCCGATAATCATTCCCATCATGGCAGTTTTTGCTGCCCCTTCTGAACGAATAATATTACTGAAGCTGTTGCTAACTATTAAAAACGGAATTCCAAATGCTACAATTCCAAGATACTGCGTAGCATAGTCCAAAGTTTCCTCACTGGCGCCCACGGTACGACAAATTGGTTCTACAAAAATCCAGATAAATATCATAGAAATAAGTCCAATGACCAAGCCTGTCCAGAAGCAAAAGGAAGAGGTCTGTACTGCCTTTTTCTTCTTTCCCTCTCCTAATAATCTGGATATCAGGGAAGTTCCACCGATACCAAACATCATCCCCACTGCCATAAAAATCAAAAACACCGGTGTGGCAATGGAAACTGCTGCCACCATATAAGCATTCTTTGTCTGACCAATAAAAAAAGTATCTGCCAGATTATATACCAATACCATAATCATGCTGACAATAGAAGGAATTACATTACTAATAACCGCCTTTGGCACTGGGGCATCCCGAAATAATTCTGTGGTTTTGTCCATTTTCTTTTTTTCATCTTGCATTTTTCTGTCTCCTTTAGAATACTTCCCCATCTCCGGCTACCATCTTGTTCTTGCCGGATAATTTCCCTTCATATAGATACTTATCTGCCCGAATAATAGTTCTTTCTAAATCTTCTGACATTTTTCGTACTGCTACCCCTACAGTAATGGTTACAGATAGTTCCACCTCTTCCGTTTTAATAACATTTCCTGCAACCTCTTCTACCAGCTTTCTCATTTTCTGCTGAAGGCTTCTGTGGCAATTTTCTCCGAAAGCTACTACTAAAAATTCTTCCCCGCCCCAACGACAGACAATCAGCCTTTCGCTTTGAGCTTTTTTTATACAGCCTGCCACTTCCTTTAACACAATATCTCCCACATCATGACCATAGGTATCATTAACTCTTTTAAAATTATCAATATCCATCATGGCAACAGCCATAGGCAGTTTTTCATCCTGCTCCTGTACCAGTTCCATAAAATTCTGCATTTTATAGCGGTTATTTAACCCCGTCAATGCATCCTTAGAGGCTAATTTTTCTGTCTGTATCGTCAAACTTTCATAATTTGCAATATATAAAATTAAAAATACAAAGATAAACACGGCATTAATCCCAGCGCTGAACACTACTGTAATGGCATGCTTTGCATGGTAAACCGCTTCAAAATTCCATGTATATATCCGTAATAATAAAAAACAGACAATCACTAAAATACTCCATTGAATTGGATGGCTGCTTTTGCCATAACTGCTGTGACTCAAATAGTCGCAGAAGAAAATCAATGGAATTAAAGCAAAGCAATAAAACTGGAATCCAAAATCCCATCCAACAAAAATAATCGCCAGTATCATATGAAGTAATATTTCCCCAAAGGTTACTAGCATAAAAAAATACGGCTTATTTTTTACTACCTTCATCATAGCTGTATAAATACCTACACTAAAAATATTTACCACAACCATAATGGGCATATGGCATATGGCAAAAAATAGCAGTAAATAAATATGAATCACTAATAATACTACGTCAATTGTAAAGGCAAGTTCTTTACTAAATTTAACCTTTCCAACCTTTTTCATCCGCATCGCCCCTTACTAAAAAACATTATCTTATCAACTCTCATTTACGATGTCCCCGGATAAGCTAGTACAATTTTCAACAGACGAATCAACTCTTCTGTATCTTTTTTTCCTAAGATTTGAAACAACCCCTCATATTCTTTATGGATGTATTCCCGCATTTTTCTTGCTTCTATTTCTCCCCGTTCCGTAATACCAACCTTAATCTTTCTCCGGTCATTTTTATCCTTACAACGTTGAATCCATCCTTTTTGCTCTAAGCTAGTTAAAATATCCGTCATCCTTCCGGGAACCACATGCAGCTGCTCCGTCAGAACTCCTGCACTAACTCCATTTTCAACATACAAAAGATAACGTAAAACACCATATTCTCCTCGGATACTATCCAGAACAACACGATTCATTTTTCGATTTAACAGCTCCGCTAATAAGCTGTATAATTCATCTCCCAAGTATTCCTCTTCCATTCCTCTTCCTCCGTTTAATCTTCCCATAAATAAACCGAAGAAAAGGATGACCACAGCCATCCTTCATCTGATTACCTATTTTTATTATATTGCATACAACATTGTTCGTCAAATAGAAACAATTTTTTTCTTATTCTGCCTTAGCGTATCCCTTTTCAGCCATATGCTCTGTAATGTAAGCAGCCATATTTTCCTTTTCCATTCCTAACACATATGCCAGTTCTCCATACAACTGTTCCTCAGCCATGTGGAAATACCGTTCATCTACGGCTGCCACCTTTTTTCCATCCTTGACTCTAGATTTTTTTCTAAAGTAAATCGTCTTAATAATTCTCACCAGCTCCCGGCAATCACAGCTAAGAAGGGCTTCCTTATACAGAACCTCCCGCTCCCTTTCATTGGCTACCCAGATTGTCTCCAACTCGGGTATCTCTTCCAATAGCGTCTGTATCTCTTCTTTTGTAATAATCGGACGTATCTTCACTTTATCACTATCTACCGGTACATAAATAGCAGACTCTCTCTGATAAACCGGATACAAGGTATAATACTGTCTTTTCTTGTCTGCCACAGACATAGCAAGTCTCCCAATCTCCACAATTTCACATACGCCATGAGTTCCATGTACTACTTTGTCATTTACCTGATACATATTCCCCTCACTTCTGTCATTTTTAATTAATATTTACTTGCGCTTCAAGTTCTAAAGTCTCTATTTATTTTATCACTTGAATTTTCATCTCGTAAGGGCTTTTCAGGCTAAGATTTTTTTTCGTCATTCTGCCTATGCTTCATCCCTTTCTTTCCGACTATATTTTGTGCATTTTTACCCCAACACCACATCTAATATCATCATAACAATAAACTCAGCTATAAAGCCAAAATTTTCACTCTTTCTTTCCCTTGAATCCACCATTGTCATTTATCCTATAATTTTGTATAATTTTACGTGATCTTTTGTTTTACTACATATCTATGTTTACTACATTTTTAAAGGAGAGTTTTACATGAAATTTTATGCAGAAGAAAATAAAGTAGCTATATCCGGAAGAACACTTTTCAGAGACAATATCCGTTATTTAGGATATTCCGCCTCTTCTATTCGTTTTACTTTTAAAGGAAAGAAAGCCGTTGCCTGCTTTTTGTCTGACCCGGAAAGCTTCCTTCCAGAGCATCATGCCTGGATTGCCGTTTATATCAACAATGAAGCCGAGCCTTCTAAACGATATGAATTAAAAAACAGTAAACAAGAACTTTCTCTTTACGAATCCGACACAGAGAATACCGTAACCATTACCATCATGAAATACTCTGAGCCTGAGTATGCTGTTTGTGGTATCGAATCCATTACCATTGACACAGACCATTTGCTGGCGCCACCAGCCCCTGCCCAGAGAAAGCTTCAGATTATCGGTGACTCCATCACTTGTGGTTATGGTACAGAAGGTACTGTAGAAGATCTGATTCATAATACTGCTACAGAAAATCCAGCCAAAGCCTATTCTGTCCGGACTGCAAAAGCATTACAGGCAGATTTGGAAATTGTGGCATGGAACGGAAAAGGTGTTATCACTTCTTATATTGGTGAAGAAGAAAACACCCCCGACGCCTCTTGGCTTGTGCCAATGCTCTATCAATACACCGATGCAGGCTGTTGCCATCAATATTTCCATGAAGAAAAGGGGGACTGGGAGAAATGGAATCACTCCCGCTTTGTTCCTGATTTGATTTTAATTTACTTAGGCACTAATGATGCCAGCTATACCAGAGAAATTCCAGAAAGAAACCAGAAATTTGCAGATGCTTATGTAACCTTTTTAAAAGAGGTTCATAATATTCATCCACATGCGAAAATCATTTGTATGCTGGGAACTATGGATCAAAGACTTTGTCCAACAGTAGAACTGGCAGTAAATACTTTTTCAAAAGCCTGCCCGGAAGCGGAAATTTCCTACCTCCCGCTTCCGGCACAGCTTGAAGAGGATGGGTTGGGCACCTTCTGGCATCCAACACCAGCCACCCATAAGAAGGCTGCTGATTTAGTGATTCAGCACGCCAAAGACATCATGGGCTGGGATTAAGCACCTTTATTTTTTGAAGTCTTTGTCTTAGCACCAGTGCTTCCATTCCAAAGTCCGTGAGATTTACATTTGGACATTTTGTTATTAACAACCCAATAAATTTTAGCTTTTTTAATTAAGGAGATACCATTATTTCCTACTTTGGAAATGGTATTTCCATTAATAGCTGAAACGGTTCCTGCGGAAATACTGATACCATTTTGCTTGCAATTTTTAATGGTATTATTTATAAAACCAGTACTTTTATTTTTTCCAGTACCAACAACTCCGCCTGTTACGGAGATTGCATGCTTTCCACTATTTAAAATCGTATTTCCGCTTACCAAAGTAACCTTACCACTATCAATAGAAATTCCATCATGCTTTGCCTTGGTAATGCTATTATCAGAAATAGAGGTTACTTTTCCACCACCAATAGAAACTCCATGTTTCTTAATATTCTGAATGGTATTCCCATCAACTGAGATTCCATTTCCACTATCTACCATAATTCCATTCATAGTGATTCCAGATATGGAATTGCTTTTTATAGAAACCGTATCTGCCTGCTCTATATGAAGTGCAAAACGATACGGACCACTTACTGTATTGTTTTCGATGGTTACATTATTCATACCTGCACAGGTAATGGCCGTTTTACACGCCTTAGATTTGCCTGAATAAGCAAAGGTATTATTAGAAATCGTGATGTTATTATTTCTATATTTTCCAGCCTTATCGAAATGATGCTGTCCAATACCACAAGGCATATCAATAATCTGATTATCTGAAATAGTAATATTTTCACAGGCGGTTCCGTCAATCTTTGTTCCTCCTGCCCAATAAGAGCTTGCATCATCCATATCAGATGGATTATTTGTCCAAGCTGTCTCTAACTGCACAGCTTCTCTTGCAAAGGTCCAGTTGTTCTGCTTTCCTTTGCGATAGCGGAAACCACTAAAGGTACAGCCCGTAATAGAACCATTTTTCACACCGATTAATTCTACTAAATGGCAGTCATATACGTTTTTAATAATGCAATTTTTAATAGTAACATTTTCTGCATGGTCAATTCGGATAAGGTCTGCTGCTTCTGTTGCAGCATTAATATCTCCACCATCCCAGATACCTCCTTCTATGGTAATATTCTGGGACATATTATAGCCGCCTACTATTCCGGTATTTCCGTCTTTGTCTACATTTTGGAGAATGTTCTTATTTAATATATCTTTTCCACGATGCAATGTAGCATTTGCATCTAAAATAAGATGAGTGTTAGAATAAATCCGCAGCCAGCGGTTTAAATAATAATCTCCTGCTGGAATATAGACGGTGATTACTTTGTCAGAAGAAGCCGCTTTGTCCAAAGCTCCCTGAATCGCCACAGAATCCCAATCCTTGTCTGAACCATTCGCCCCAAAAGCAGCATCCGTTACGTTGTAATCATAGGTTACGTTTGCCTGAGCACATTTTTTACCGGCTATAGATAAAGAACTCAATAAAAGTGCACTACCAAATAATAAAAACAGTTTCTTTTTCATGATTTTTTATCTCCTTTCCGTACCTGAATATTATTAATAATTATAAATTAGGGAGATTAAATCTTCAATACAAAATAGCGAAAAAGGCAACAAGGAACGAAACGTTCCCCGTTGCCTTTGGTGTTTTCTATGGCAAATTTTACTGTGCAATCAAGTACCATTTCTGGCAGTTATGGCCATTGTAATCCCACTGCTGAACATTTGCATTATTTGTTGTATATGCATTTACAACTTCAATAACCTTTGTGCATCCAGAGGTCTTTGTATAAATGCTGTAGCTTCCATCTGAGTTCTTAACTAATTTGTAAAGCTGTGCATCACAGTATGTATTCTGCCAAAGTCCAATGTTTGCTCCGTTTGTATTGCTGTTGTTTGCTACGTCCAACAGATAAGTACTTCCATCTCCTAAGCAGGAGTAGATGTAGTAATAACCATTTCCATCTGGAACAAGCTTCCATGTATTGTTAGCTTTTGCTTTAGAAGCTGTGTACTGGATAATATTTGTTCCATTTGCTGCCTTTGCACCAGCAGCGTCCATATATAAACCACTGTTTACATTCTGAATCATGTATGTTTTGCTTGTGTCAATTCCGTCGCTGGAGCTAGAGCTGCTAGATGAGCTATTGGAAGAATCCGCGATAGAAAGACTAATGATACGACCATCGTTATAAACATTTAATGCAATATATCCTACGCTAGAGCCATCTGAGATAGAAAGGCTATCCTTTAAGTCACCTGCTGTAAATGTAGCAGTTACTGTGTCAGTTGCTGTAGCAGCTGCATTGTAAGAATCACCATTTACCCAGTTTCCATCTACAGAAGCACCCCATCCCATAACACCCCAATAAGAGTTGCTAGAGTTATCGCAGGTATACTTCAAAGTAATTACTGCATCATCATCTGCATTTACTAACCAGGAAGCATCGGATGTGGAGTAAGAAGTACCGGTACTTCCATTAGAGAAGATAGTAGTAGAATCTGATGAACTGCCGGAAGAACTGCTGCTTGATGTGTAAACACTCATAATTCCATCAATAATTTCCTGCTGTGTTACAGCGTATGTATTACGATTGAAAAGTGCAAAACCATAAGTATCAGTTACACCATTATCCCACCATACAGGTACACAGCCATATTTCTTAGCGTAGGTACAAACCTTTGCAGCGAAATCTGCACGGCAGGTAGTATTCTGTGAATCGTAAGCAGACTTATCAATTGCGCCATACTCACCGATTACTACAGGATAACCCTGACTTGTGAACTCACTCTGTAACCACTGGAACTGGCTGCTAAGTGTAGCTTCGTCACAGTAGCTAGGCACCTTAGAGCTGTTTGTTGCTTTACTGCCCCACTGAGTATAATCACTGCTTTCTGCACCACAGAAATCCCATGGATCATAGTAGTGAACAGAAATCATAATTCTCTTTCCACTTGCTGTACAAGAGTTATCTGAAGGGATAGCAAAACCATAATCTCCAGCAGTATACTCGATGTTTGTGTTCCAGCCCGGAAGCATCAACCATCTCTTTGCATTGTTTCCACCAGTTGCACGAACAGTATCCACAAAAATCTGGTTTAATGTATTGATGTTTGAGTAATATGTAGTGTTTGGTGTTCCATAGGTTCCATCGAACTCTTCGTTCATAGACTCAAATACTAAATGCTCATCATAGGACTGGAAACGAGTTGCAATCTGCTTCCAGCATGCTTTGTATTTTGCACGGATTGTAGTCTGGTCAGAACCATTACATAAGAGCCAGCCACCTTCAATGGAATTGTATCCATCACCATGCATGTTAATAATAACGTAAAGGTCGTTGTCAATACACATATCTACTACTTCCTGAACTCTGTCTAACCAAGAAGAATCGATTGTGTAGTTGGAATCACTTCCAATTTTACTTAAGTAAGATACAGGAACGCGGATTGTATCAAACCCGGCATTCTTAACTGCCTTAATTAAGTCTTCGGTGATTGTTGGGTTGCCCCAGTATGTCTCGCAAGGTGTTCCACCTAGTGCCGACTCTAACTGGTTTCCTAAGTTCCATCCCGCTCCCATGGCTGCTACCATGTCGCTTTGACTTAAATCAGTAAATGATGCCGCACTAGCTGTTTCCGTTGTGTCCATAACCCCTGTTGCCCCCAATGTTGACAGTGACATCGCTGCTGCCATTACGACAGCTAATAGTTTTTTGATACGCATAAATCCTCCTCTTTCTTTGGGAAGCCCCACACTTCCCATTTAAACGTTTATTTTTGCTGGAAGTATCATAGCATGGTTTGTGAAATTTAGCTATATCAAATGTTACATTTTTATTAAATTCGTCGAAAAGCTCATAAAAAATGCCACTTAAATGTTTTACTTAAGCATTTAAGTTGTGCAAAGTGTACAAATTCTTTCAAACCGCTTTTGGCACATATCAATATAAAAATATGATAGAATAGAGATGACGCTTGATTATGCATGGTAACTCTGCTAAAAAAGCGATATATTTTAAGCATATAAAATAAGTTTCTACTTATTTATACAGGAGGAGTTTATGGAGAAAATAAATTGTTCAAAGGAATTCGTGGAATTTATCCAACTATTAAAGACAAATGATATGCTGGCAGAGGTTTCACAAAATGCCATCAGTAAGCTGGCAGATGATTTAAACATCGGAAGTGTTATTGGAAAAATCACAATTCCAGCCAGTAAGTTTACCCCTCAGGGACTTAATGATTTCCTTATTTTTTTCGACCATAAGAAACGAGAAAAAAATCAATGGACAGAACCGGAAAAAGTAGAACACATTGAAATTAAATTTAATACTGGTGAAAATGGAAACGTACATATTATTGTATACGGAAAGGATTCCGAAACCAAATGGGATGAAAGACAACGAATCGATATTGAAGGCATGATTGAAGTCATATTTGCATTTGCTGCAAGAAGTCGTTTGATTCGACAAATGCAAATTAACAGTATGGTAGACATGATGACCGGACTACCAAACACCGATGGTCTACTGGCATTCGGAAGTCAGCTTGCCAAGCAAGAAAAGCTAGACCAGTATGCTGCTTTTTACTGGAATATGCAGAATATGAAGCTTTTTAATAACCGTCATGGCATTGCTATTGGAAATGATATTATTCGCAAAATCGCCTCTACTGTAAAGAATCATTTAGAGGATGAAGAAGTAGTTGCCCGATTAGGAGGTGACAATTTTGCTGCTTTAATTAGAAAAGAGCATATCCACACATTAATCTCATTATTAGAGCTTATGGAACTTAACATAGAAACTGGTGAAGAGCCACTTACTATTATTATGAAAGCCACCACCGGAATCTATCCTATCGATTCGGGAGTAAATAATATGTCCTTGATACTACAAAAGGCGTCTACTGCTTATCGGGCTGCCAAGGATATTTTGTGTCAGGATATTGTGATTTATTCTCACGAATTAGAAAAGAAAATGCTAGACGGCAAAGAAGTATTGCTACAGTTTATGGAAGGTCTCCAAAAGAAAGAATTTGAGGTATATTATCAGCCTAAGGTTGATACCCAAAATATGTGTCTAATCGGAGCCGAAGCTCTTGTCCGCTGGTATCAGGACGGAAAGCTAATACTTCCAATGGATTTTGTACCAGTATTAGAAAGAGATGCCAGCGTCTGCAAGCTGGATTTTTATGTACTGGACCGGGTCTGTGAGGATTTAAGAAAATGGCTGGACGAAGGCGTAAAGCCAGTTCGCATCTCCGTAAATTTTTCCAGACGCCATTTAAGTAATAATTATTTGGTAGAGGAGATTTTAGGCGTACTTAGCAAATATCGTATCCCAAGACGATTTATTGAAATCGAAATCACAGAAACCGTAAACGAAAAGGAATATAGCCGTTTAATTAATGTAATCGAACAATTGCACGAGGAAGGAATTTATGTTTCTATCGATGACTTTGGAAGCGGAGCTTCCTCTTTAAATATGTTAAGAGAGGTAGAAGCAGATATACTAAAAATCGACCGCTCCTTCATCCGAAGTGCAGTAAATTCCAAGAAAGACCGTATCGTTCTGACCAACATCATCCGACTTGCCAAGGAATTAGGCATCCGGGTGGTAATGGAGGGTGTGGAGACCAAGGAACAGATAGCACTCCTTCAGGAATTAAACTGCTATTTGGTACAGGGGTATCTCTTCGATAAGCCACTGGAAAAAACCGAATTCGATAAGAGAATTCAGCAAAAGCGCTATGAATTGTCAGACGCCTAAAATGGGGGGCTGGTGATAATATCATTTTATAAATAAGTGACGCCACAAAAGGTTATTGGTGTTTCTTCTTCGCGGACGCCTTGCGGCTTGAGATGAACTACGTAGCGGTGCATAGAAGCACAACTTTCCTGCTAACGCACTCAGTTGTACTTCAAACACCGACGAGTTCAAACACCGCTCAAACAGAAAACCAATAACCTTTTGTGGCTGTACACTGGCTACTTATAAAATGATATTATGCAACGACGCTTAATAAATCAATTGTCTGCTCATTATTACTAATACATTTGGTATTCCATTGTAGTTTCAGTTCATAGACAACCAGTGCACAGCAGAAAAAAGTCATATATTTTTCAATTGAGTGGCGTTTGAACCCGCCGGTGTTTAGAGTGTAGTACTTGCAAAGCAAGTATCTACCTCTTATGCACCGTTGCGTGGTTCATCCCGAGCCGCAAGGCGTCCACGAAATGAAAACATATATGACTTTTTTTCTGCGTTACTTTCCCCATAAATTGATATTTTGGACATATCCTTTTAGTAGCCCATACTTTCTACTGTCCACTCTTCCTTCTCTAAATCCCAGAATACACCAAAATTGAAGGCGGTATATTTATAATCTTCTTTCCATCCAGACTTTACCTTGGATGAAATAAAATCTACTTGTAAAATCAAATCTTTATTGGTATATTCTGTAATATTATAGACACTTCTCCAGCCTTCTGATGCCTTTTTATTATAACTAATCTTTTGCAAGGTAAAACCCTTTGGCATCTCCTTATAAAATTCCTCATGGACTAATTCAACTGCTTTTTTCAGTTCCTCTATGGAAAGATCTGCTTCTGTGGTTTTTATCACCACCTTTACCCCATCTTCTAATTTATACTTTTCTGTAAAATAATCAGACTCTTCTTCTACATCCATAATTAATTGATTTGTCTGTAATTCTTCCGCTTCTTTGGCTTTTTTCGTCATTTCCTTAAGAAGCTCTGCATCGTCCTTCTGTTCCTTGTTCGTTTCTTCTGTTTTCTCAGAACCAGCTGCTCCTCCTTTTATCCCGTTATTGGTTTCCTCTTCCTTGGAAGAATTATCTACAACCTCTTCTGAAGCTTTCTCTGTTGCTTCTCTCTGGGAGTATTCTGATACAGAATTATGCTCTGTTTGTCTCCCCTGGGTATAGGTACATCCTACAAGCAATAATAATATCAAACTAATGAATAAAATCTGCCATTTTTTCACATTAACCCCTCCTGCAATCTGTTGAATTCTTTTCTTAATTTCCCGCTTTCCGTTTCCCATATTTGTAGTAAACTGATTTTTGCTTATTCCAAATTGTTTTTTTCTCACTAATAACAGCAAGCTTTCCCCATACTCCTTTTTCTGCTGCGGCTTCATGCTTTTAATCACAGCTTCATCACAATATAATTCACAATCTTCCGCTGCTACTTTTGATGCCAGCCATACCAACGGATGAAACCAATATATTGTCGTTAAGCTATTTCGCAGCAACGACCACCATAAATCACCATGTTTCTTATGAGTCATTTCATGTAGAACCGCATGTTCCATCAGCTGTTTATTTCCTGCTTTTTCTTCTGGTATATAAATAGCCGAACCAAAGAACCCATCCCAGGTCAAAAAAGGAGAATCAATCCCTTTCATCAAATAAATGTCCTGTTTTTGGTACACCATTTTTCTGCGATGCTTTTTCAAACAGGAATGAAAATAAAAATATACACTCCCCTGCCATAAAATCAAAACGCCAATTCCGATGTACCATATTCTCATCCATATTTTTTTCTGGCATAATAGATTTTGTAATTTTGTTAAAAAATTGGCTCCCCTTTGAAAAGTGCTTTCTGACTCTTGGGAGTCTGGACTATCTGTCTCCTTTTCGTACTTTGAAACTCCACTTTCTACCTCTAAGCCTTTTTCGCCTACATCTCCTGATAACAAAAAGGCCTTCGGATGGTTACTCTGATTTTCTTTTGCCCAATTTTCTTCCACCCGCTCCACAATATTCATAACACTAATGGGACTAGATATCTGAAAAACATCCTTTTCTGCTAACTGTTGTACCAACATTTCCGGTAAGGGCAGTACAAGCCTTACTGCCACCAGCAGCCACAAAGCATATTGAATTCCTGCGGGAATTTTTTGTTGAAATATTAATCGTAATAATAATATCCCGAAAATTAACACGGATGAAGTAACAACGATTTCCAACATATTCTCCTCCTTACTTTTCCTCGACCATATCAGATAATATCTGACGAAGCTCCTTCATTTCATTCTCGCTAAAATCTGCCTGCTTCACCATAGCTGTTAGCATTCGGCTAAGACTCCCCTCGTAGACCTTATCCAAAAACCGCTTCGTTTCTTCCTTCGCCACAGCACTTCTCTCTACAGTGGGTGAATACATTTTTGTCCGCCCTTCCTTTTCAAAAGAAACTGCTCCCTTTTCTTCTATACGCTTCAGCATTACAATTATGGTATGCTTATCCCAGCCTGTTTCTTCTTCCAATTCTGCTACCATCTGCATAATAGACTTTGGGGCATCCTTCCACAGTAGATTCATTAATTTCCATTCACCCTCTGATAAATTAATTT
>CAZEFX010000041.1:0-24278 GCA_964511525.1 uncultured Jutongia sp. | reverse complement strand
GTATAAATCTTCTCCCTCAATTTTATACATCATGGCATCCATTTCTGCAAAACTCATAACACCGGTAACTACGTTGCTACGAATCATATACGGAGGAATACAATAGGTAAATCCTCTGTCAATCATAAAATCTCTTGCATAAGAAATAACAGCAGAGTGAAGTCTTGCAATGTCACCCATTAAATAATAGAAACCGTTACCAGTAACCTTTCCTGCTGCATCTAAATCGATTCCCTTGAAACGCTCCATAATCTCTGTATGATATGGCACCTCAAACTCTGGAACTACCGGGTCACCATATTTCTGAATCTCTACATTTTCGCTGTCATCTTTTCCAATTGGTACGCTTGGGTCAATGATATTTGGAATCACCATCATGATTTCCTTAACCTTCGCCTGAAGCTCCGTCTCCATAGCACTAAGCTCTTCCAAACGTGCTGCATTTTTATTTACTTCTTCCTTTTTCGCCTCTGCCTCTTCCTTCTTACCCTGTGCCATTAATGCACCGATTTCCTTAGAAATCTTCTTACGGTTTGCACGAAGGTCATCTGCCTCCTGCTGCGCCTTACGAGCCTGAGCATCCAGCTCAATTACTTCATCTACTAAAGGAAGCTTGTCTTCCTGAAATTTGTTTTTAATATTCTGTTTTACAATGTCTGGGTTCTCTCTGAGAAATTTTAAATCTAACATCTTTACCTCCATGCTGTGACTATTTCTGCCACAATACTTTTTTATGCAGCACCGAAAAATCTTTCTCCCGCCACATTTCCCTCTAAATCTAAATAATACACATCTTTCCAATAGAATGCAAGTTTATCTCATATAGAAATCCATGTAACAAATTAAAGTTAACTTAAAAAGCACTTTTCAAATACCACATTCTTGACTGCACCATAATATACATTTCCCTCCAAAATCTGACAGCCAATCTTTCTGGCGTATTCCTCCTGAAGTCGGGTATGGATTCCTCCGCAGCTTACAGTCAATCCCATTTCCTGCGCCATCTCCACCACCTTTTGTAATACAATGGTATCTTTCTCGTTAATCATATGTTCACTGAAATATTCTCCATGGAACTTAATTCCTGCCACTGGCAAACGCCGCAAAATGTGAACCGCAGTATGGTCTGTACCAAACCGGCTGATAATCACCTTATAGCCAAGCTTACTTAAGGTTTCAATTGCCATTTCAAAGGCTGTAGTTCCTCCTTCAAAAAACCGTTCTGGAATTTCAAAGATAAAATCCTCTGGACTTAATCCATTCTGGGTCACAATACTGTGAATTCTCTTTACCGCTTGCTTTGTTCCTAACTGACTGGCAGTCATTTCCACAGAAACTGGCATAATTTTCTTTCCACAGCTTTTCCAGTTGCCCAAATTCCGGGCTGCCACCCCTAATACATAGAAACAAAATTCTTCTAACTGCGCACCATGCTCTATAAGATGCATAATACGTGGCGACTCAATATACTGGCCATTTCGCATGAGCACCTTAGCCACAGCCTTACATCCCACCACATTTTCTTTGTCATCCTGAATACGAGGCAGGTAATTTACCTCCACCGTATCTTCCTGCATTGCTTTGCGGATATCCTGTACCATTTCCTCTTCATGGGACTGGTGTCTTGCCACCTCATCCGTATAAATAGCATAATGATTTCCCATAAGACCTTTGATACTTCTTCTTGCTAAATCCGCCTTTTCCAGCATATCCAGCAATTCATGGTCTTCCCTTTGTACCAGATACAATCCTATAGTAGAGCCAAATTCCATAAAATCGTCCTTCTTCTCTATTTCCTCCTGACGACGAACCACTGCGGACATAGCCTTTAGTAATTCCTTATGGCTCAGATATTGGAATAACACCACAAAGTAATCTCCATCCACTCTGGCACACATACCATCCTTTGCCAGATTATTTAATAATACCTCTGAGAAAATCTTTAATATATGATTGCTGATAGAGAATCCATAATGATGACTAAACTTGCGGAATTCATTAATATCTGCGCAAACCAGTGCATAATGATCCTCTTCCTTTCTTTCTGACAGAATCTCTTCTGCACGTTTCAAAAAAGTAGCATATGGCAATAGTCCAGTAATATTATCTTGAGAAGACGCCTGAGCTGTCTTTGCCATTTTTAACAGCTTTCCTTCTATATGACTTGCTGCAGCTTCTTCTACTGCTTGTTCCTCCAGCCGGGTAGAGGCGGCGTTTTCTTCTACCAAACGGGTGATACCATATACTTTATCCGGCTTATTTCCAATCTTCGACTCAGAACGGGCACAGATTTCTACTCGTTGATATTCTCCTTTATCATTTCTTGCCCGGAAAACATCCCGATATTCTCCTACCTTTTCAATCCACGCATCCCGCACCTCCAGAAAACGACTGACATCCTCTGGATGGATAAAGCTCTTTATCTGCTCATCTGCAAAACCTTTTTCTAAAACAGATTCTGGAGAATAGGTACATCCCAAATCACCACTCCGTTTCAACCGGCGCTTTCCCACATCATAGGTCCAAACTGTTTCTTTCAGCATGTCTGTAATCACATCTGCACGATGACTATTGTCTGCAAGCTCCTGCTCTGCCTGCTTTCGGGAAGTAATATCCACAATAACACAAAGATATACTGCCTCACCATTGTCATCATCTATTCGTGTTCCATTAATATACGACCAGCGAACCTCACCATTCTTTGCGATAATCCGATATTCCAGACCTAAAGGACCTCTATTGTCCACCGCCTGTTTCACTACCTGATTCACCATGTCTGCATCCTCTGGATGAAGCATACTGGCACAGCAATTATGAAACTGGATACTATATTCCGAACGGCTATATCCAGCCAAACGGAAAAATCCATCATTGGCATAAAGAAAATAGAAATCCGACATTCGTAATTTAATTACACCACCCGGAATACTATTCGCAATCAGATCTACTTCCTTCTTCGCCTTATAAACATCCTCTAGATTCCGCTCCGAAACAGAAACATCCAGACAGGAGCAATAATAAACCATTTCTCCTTGGTTAATATCTCTCTTCGCAGAAAAAGACATCCATACGATGGAACCATCCTTTCGCATTGCCCTAAATTTCAAGTGAATACTTCCACCTGCTGCTGACTGTCTTGCAATCAAAGCCTTAATCTTCTGCTTCTCCTCTGGCACCACTGGTCCCATAGCCTGGTTTCCAAAACGGGCAGCATACTCTTCTTTTGTGTACTGAAGATTCTCATAAAAATAACGATTGGCATAAAGAATTTCCGGCTCCGCCAACATTTTTATTATCATCATTCCGCATTCCGCAGTATTAATCAAACGCTCGTAATCTTCCTTCTTCATATCCAGAAGGGCCTTCTCCATTTCTTCCTGGTATCTCTCCATGCGTATTCCCCCTTGTACTCTTTCGTCTTATATCATAACGGTTTCGACCACCTATTTTCCTTTTTTTGCTCTTTTTCTATTTTACCATATTTCCCCGTCCGAAACAATGTTACTCCATTCACTCTATCCATTAATATGCTGGTCTAGCTTACGCACCAATTCCTCCACATCACATCCATGTACCTGACATGCCTGCTCCAGATTTTCTCTCGGAGACATGTGACAAGCAGTACAGTGCATCCCCATTTCATTAAAGCATGCTGCTGCGGAAGGATAGGACTGTAATATTGCTCCAATTAAAGAATATTTTGTAATTACCATAATAACACCTTACCTTTCTATAAATTTCCACATCTCAAATAAAATTTCAAATTATATAGCTTCTTCTATTTTATAAAGAACCAGACTCTTTCCGCACCCGGCGGTTCCAAAAGATTCCCATTAACAACAATGCAGGGAATATCAATGCTGCTAAAATACCTGCCTTTAAATTATCATCCATCATACCAGATACCATGCCAACCAAAGTAGGACCACCGCCACAGCCTAAATCTCCTGCCAAGGCGAACAGGGCAAACATCAGGGTTCCTCCATTTCTTACTTCCGCCGCTCCAATACTAAAGGTTCCCGGCCATAGAATTCCTACAGATATTCCACAAAGCCCACATCCCAGAAAGCCCACAATTGGAAATGGCACCAAGGCTATGAGCAAATAAGAAATGGCACAGAGAATTCCACTAAAAATCATAAATTTCTCTAAATCTATCTTTTCACCATATTTCCCATAAAACAGCCGGGAAAGTCCCATTAAAATCGCAAATAACATTGGTCCTGCTAAATCACCAATAGTCTTGCTGACTCCCAGACCTTTTTCTGCTAAAGTAGATGCCCACTGGCTCACTGACTGTTCGCAAGCACCGGCACACAGCATTAAAAGCATCAGTACCCAGAAAAGTTTCATACAGAACAGTTCCTTTAAGGTAAGCCCCTGCTCACCCTCATCCAGTATATGAGTAATCGGTGCTTTGCTAAGAAGAATAATATTTAATGCTGGAACAAACGCCCAGATTACTGCCATAACCTTCCAATTTTCGATTCCAAAGAAACGGAAGAAAATCGTAGAAAGCAAAACAACGCCTACATGTCCCCAACAATAAAAGGAATGCAAGAGACTCATTGCCTTCTCTTTATTCTCTGTTGGACACGCCTCTACAACAGGACTAACCAATACCTCCAGCAGCCCGCCACCAATGGCATAAAACATAACTGCCAAAAGAATTCCGTGAAAAGGATCTGAAAAGCATTCTGGAAGAACCGTCAAAGCTGCTAGTCCAATAGCCGCACTAACGTGGGCAATAATCATAGAAGCCCGGTAACCGATTTTATCAATAAATCTTGGAGAAATCATATCTACTGTTAACTGAAGACCAAAATTAATGGTTACCAGCATGGTGATTTTCGTTAACGGAATCCCATATGTTTTTTGAAATGTTAAAAATAATAAAGGTACAAAATTATTCACAATTGCCTGCACCACATAACCAATAAAGCAGGTATACAGAGTCCGATTATAATTTTCTTTCATAAGATTTTCCCTTTCGTATAAAATTCTCATCAATCTAATATATTTTTATAAAAAATATATTCCCAATGCCACCTCTAGGATAAGGATTGCAGGCATCCCTATTACAAAGTACCAATGCTTCGTCTTGTGCCGGAAACACCCCATGCCAAGAATCGCACCAAAACCTCCCCCTAGCAGTGCTGACAGAAATAAATGAGCCTCTGGAATTCTCCATTTATGCTGAACTGCTCTTTTTTTATCCATGCCCATCATAGCAAAAGCCACTAGATTTATAATCACCAAATATAGAAAAAAATATTTCATTCCAACTCCTCATCTTTCTTAAAAAGGGTAAAATCAGCATTTTGCCCTTGCAAGAATTGCTTTGCAATTCTTGTTGGTACACCACTATGTTTCAAGCAATTTCCTCGATTCGATTAAAAAGGCAACGCATACGCGCTGCCCTTCGACTTATTGTTATGTTCTGTCTATCCTTCCACTAGAATAGTAGAATCACTGCTACAACAATCAAAAGAATCTGATAAATAGAAAAACGGAAAACCACCTGTGTGTCTGACCATTCTTTATTTTTACGTACATGGTCATGTAATGGAGTTAATGTGTTTTTCAAAATGGAAATCTTTAAGAAACGCTTTAAAAAGATTTTTACTAGTCCAATTCCACCATCAATAATTACTACTAACGCAATCAAAAGATAAGCAAATGGATGTCCCGTTTTCATGGCGATTACTGCTATGTAAAATCCCAGCGCACGGGAACCTGCATCTCCCATCAGCATACTACTTGGCTTAGAATTGAAATATAAATACGCCAATAATACGGAAACAAATAAAAGATTGGCTACGCCATAGTGTCCTAACTCTCCAGAGAATAAAATAGTAAATCCTCCAAGAACGATACAGCACAAGGTGGCACAAAGACCATCTACGCCGTCGGTACAATTGGTTACATTAATAGACACCCAGATTAATACCACACCTAAGATAAAGTACACTGGCATCGGCAATGCAAACTCCATTCCCATAAACTGAATATCTGTAGAATTATTGGATACAAAGGTCCACATGGTCATAACCGAAAGCACCAAATCAATAGCACCCTTTTTGTAGTCATTCCATGGTGTCTTAGAAGCATCATCCAAATAACCACTTAGCATCATAGCAAAAAGTAAAATGCAATAAATCACATATTCTCTACTAATTGGCAAAAATAAAATAGAACAAATAATAAATACACAGACAAAGGTCAACCCAACACCTCGGATTTTTCCTTTTGAAAGACCACCATTTACAGCAAAAGCCCGTCCCTGATCCACTGGTAAAAATGGCAACGGAAACTTCAACGCCAAAAAGGTCAATACAAAGGATACCAAAATCCCAATCATTGCAATCTGATTTACTGATAATACATCATTTAATAGATTATACATCCATCTTTCCTCCAATCGTTTTCACTTCTATTGTATTAAAACAAACTTCCAATCATACCACTTACTATCGGTCCTACCGGGGTAAAGGCAAAAATAGATGCTACCACAGCAATAACCAACACTACGATCCCTCGATTTCTCCAAACCTTTTTGGTTTCTATCCGTCCAAGGGCTTTCTTGCATTCCTCAATTTTTTGTGCACTGTCCTTATAATCGGACACTCTCTCAAAATCTGCTATAGCTGTACGGTAATCCATTTTGGTGCTGGCACCTTCCAGGAACTCTACGGCCTCTTTATATGCTTTTTCTATGCCCTCGCACTCTGCCTTTTGTGCTAAATCCTCACATTTCTTTTTTCGCTGGGCACTATCCTTATAACTGCCCAAAGCTTCAAATAAAACCACCGCACTTCGCAGACTCTCTACCTCCCGTTCATAACGGGTAGCACAATCTACCGATTCCATCAGAGAAACAGCACTACGATATTCCCGTTCCTCCTTAGATAGCTTTTCCTCTTCAAAATCCTCATCCTTACGCTTCTTGCGCAAATCTACTTCATTTTCATCTATTTCTATAACCTTCATATCGAAATCCTTCCTAAAAACAAACTCTTTTCATTATAACATGATTTCTCTTCCGGTCAACTTTTCCCTAAAAATCATTTGGATAGAGTAATGATAAATGCCTTGGTATATTCACCATTGCCCTTTTCTTCTAACTCCAGCTCCCAGCCATGCATAGCCACAATCTTATGGGAAATGCTTGTGCCTAACCCACTTCCGTTCTTACTATTTCTAGAAGCATCTCCCAGAACAAAAGGATCAAAGATATTTTTTGCAATTTCAGCTGGTATTCTCACACCGCTATCTCCAATAATCACCTTCCAGTCACCAGCACCTGTTTTTCTCATTTGAACAATAAGACGGATACCCGGCGGATTATGCTGCAACGCATTATTTAATAAATTATTTACCGCTCTGCCAAATTCCATCCGATCCAGTTCATAATATATCTTCTCTTCGGGAATATCCATCTCCAGTTCTATCTGCCGCTCCTCCAAATCCGAATAAACTGACACGACACACTCCCGCAAAAACTCTCCTATATCAGTGTTTTCTTTCTTTAAAACAAAGCCCTCACTGTCCAATTTTACGTACTCATATAAAAGCTGAATCAGCTCATTCATCTGACTACTTTTCCGGGTAATTGCCTCCAGATATTCCTTCTGCTTTTCCGGCTCCTTCACTACTCCTTCTGAAATAGCCTGGGCATAACCCGATATGGTAGTAATGGGCGTTTTCAAATCATGGGCAATATCGGAAATCATCAAGCTCCGCTTTCGATCAAATTCCTGACGCTGCTGCTTTTCCTCCTCCAGAATCTGATTTAGTTCCCGGTTAATAATTCTACTATAAACAATAGCACCTATTACATAGGGCAAAACTAAAACTGCAAATACTATGATTAAAATCGTAATGCATAGCAGACAGTACACACCTACAAACCACTCCGGATATCCTGCAAAATATTCATCAATCTCAATCCGAACCGTATTCTGCATATATCTGGCCAAATAGGTTTGCAAAGGAATTGCAATAAAATTAGGAAGAAAGGTCAGGATTCCCTGCAGGAAAAACCAGCTAAACAAAGAGAATATGCTATAAAACGCACTGTCCGAATTATTCTCTACAATAAAAATTTCCCAGTGAAGAGTTTCCCGTAAAAATGGATAAAGCCATGTAGTGTAAATCGTATTTAATATAATCTCACTGACAGCCACTGCCAGCATTACCAGTAAAAAGCTCTTAATAAAAAAATATTTCCGATCCTTTTTTCTGCTCACCAAAATTCCCCCTGTTTACTTTTCCAAACGATATCCCAAGCCACGAATAGTCTTTATATACTGATTGCCATCATCCGACAGCTTTGTCCGCAACTTACTAATGCAGACCATAATATTATTATCTGCTACTACATATTCCTGTTCCCAGCCGTATTCAAATAACTGCTGTTTGGTAAATACCTTTCCCGGATTTTCCATAAACATCTGCATTAGACGAAACTCTACAGAAGTAAGTTCAATGGCATCTCCTCCCTGATATAGAACACAGGAATCTAAATCCAGTACCAAATCACGGACACACAGCTCCCGGCTGCCTTCCTCCTGCTGTACAGCTCCCAAAGAATGAAAACGGCGAATATTGGAATTCACCCTTGCCACTACCTCCAGCGGATTAAATGGCTTTGTCAAATAATCATCTGCTCCCATATCCAAGCCTAATATCTTATCACTATCCCCACTTTTTGCAGACAAAATCATAATCGGAACATTTTTCTCCTTCCGTATCTGCTGCAATACATGAAATCCATCCATTCCCGGCATCATAATATCTAACATCACCAAAGAAACGGCATGCTGGCGAACTAACTTCAGCGCATCTATTCCATTATCTGCCTCCCAGACTATGTAACCATCCTTTTCTAAATATAGACGCAATAAATCCCGAATTTCCGCTTCATCATCTGCAATTACAATTTCATACCCCATAGCTTCCTCCTTTATGGTAACTCTAAACTTCTTTTTATTATATCCTATTTCATGCCCTATAAACAAGGCTATGGCAAAATGCCATAGCCTTGAAGTTTCATTATTTTTCTAATCTTTAGAAATTATCATCCTGTCCAGTCTGTGAAGCATCATTAGTATTTTCTGCCACATTCTGACCACCATTGTCTGACTGGGTGTATTGATTATTCATGTCCTGCTGATTGTAGTAACCATTCTGGTTGTACTGGTTTGCATTATTGTATGGATTGTTTGCATCCTGCTGGTTGTAATAACCATTCTGATTGTACGGATTTTCATTGTTATACTGATTATTCATATTCTGCTGATTGTAATAACCGTTCTGGTTGTACTGGTTATTCATATTCTGCTGACCAGTATATCCGGTTGCACTATAAGGATTTCCATTTGGAGCCTGCTGGTAATTCATATTCTGATATTCGTAACGGTCTGCACCACTAAGCTCACGATACAACGCAGCATCTGTCATATACTGATATGGAAATACCCATACAAAGCCTGCAATACCACAAGTAAAAATTGTAAGAAGAATCCATCCAAAGAAGGACCAATCCAGAAGGAAGGTAGACCACTTATTTCCATACATTAGTTCCTTACTTCTTGCAAATACTTCCTTTGTGCTTAACTCTGGATTTTCCATAATAATATAAGGAATCATTCTGTACTCATAGGACTTAATGAAACCTGGAATGATAAATAACAGCGTCCACAAACCTACATAAAGATTCATTAAAAACATAATCTTAACGGTTCTCAAATAGTTTCCATTGGTAAAAGGCGATACTAATTCTCTTATATTGGCATCCTCCACCATACTACGATTGAAGAATCGTCTCGCTCCTACCATAAATGGGTTTGCAAGAAAATACGTATACGCAATAGAAAATACTGCAACAACTAGCATAATAACAATAAATACAATAGAAAATACACCTACTGCCGTCGCTGCCTCACTACCCATGTCACCATCTAAAATGTCGTCAAATCCTTCTTCATAATTCCGCACCACCGGAGATTCCTCATTATAGGACTGTTCATATCCACTGGTACTAGTATCTGTGTCATCCATGGTGTTTCCTAAACTACTTACTCCTCCCCCTGCACCAGTAATTATCATTACTAACAAAGTAACCAGTGCAATCTTTAAATGATTTGCTTTGAGAGCAGTTCTTGCCTTCTCCTTTACTCCTGATATAGTCCACGTCTGCATAACGCTTCCTCCTTTTCTTCTTTGAAATTGTTTTTTCTTTTGACGATACCATCATAACAGACATATCTTAAGTTTATTCTGGCAAAACCTTAAGGGAATCTTAAAGTAGGATTATTTAAGCTTTCTATAATATCCTTTATGGGGGAGTGACGCAGAAAAATATCTTTTATTTTCCGACTCGTGGACGCCTTGCGGCTTGAAATGAACTACGCAATGGTGCATAAGAGAATATCTTCGTGCAAAGCACTTGATATTCTCTAAACACCAGCGAGTTCAAACACCACTCCTTCGGAGAATAAAAGACATTTTTTCTGCTGTGCATTGGCATCCCATAGTTTGATATTATGGGAAATTACACAAATTTTGTATGTGCAAAGTATGAGTAAAATGCTTATTCTTGAAAAGTAGAGGAACAAAAAATCAAAAACATGAGAAGAAGCCACCAGGGGAAACTTGGTGGCTTCTCGTATAAAGGGGAAACAAATAAAAGATAATATGTAAAATAATACAAACTTTGTCAAAGTTCTATTTTTAGGTATAGTAAATTGCTCAAAAAATACTATTTTC
Organism: uncultured Jutongia sp.; assembly: GCA_964511525.1. Lineage (GTDB taxonomy): Bacteria > Bacillota > Clostridia > Lachnospirales > Lachnospiraceae > Jutongia. The sequence continues at coordinate 13,508 of CAZEFX010000041.1, read as the reverse complement.
GACAAAGTTTCTATAATTAGTATAGCATATCTTTATAAAAATGAATAGATGAAATTTTATTCTATATCTCAAACTTCCTACAATATCATTTTATAGTCAGCCAGTGCACAGCCACAAAAGGTCGATGGTTTTCTATCTGAGCGGTGTTTAAACTCGTCGGTGTTTGAAGCACAACAGAATGCGTCAGCATGAAAGTTGTGCTTCTATGCACCGTTACGTAGCTCATCCCAAGCCGCAAGGCGTCCACGAGTCGGAAAATAAAAGACTTTTTTCTGCGTCACTCCTCCATAATTGATATTATAAGAAGTTACTTATTCATTTCACCTTATTAAAATACCATTTGCCAGCTGCAGATAAATCACTCTTGTTCCATCCACTGGTTTTACTACAGCTGCTGGAAATCAATGCAGAGGATTCATTCTTATTGCAAAGACTCCATGCTGCGTAGCTGATATTATATTTGTCTAAAAGCTTCATCCATTTATTACCGGAAGCCTTATCCAGTCCACCATTTCCAGAGGCATCACAGATACTGAATTCCGTAACGAAGATTGGAAGTCCCTTCTCATGAGCGGTAATCAGCTTCTGCTGGTTCCAATCCTTATGGGTTGCTGCATAGAAATGAAGGGTGTACATAATATTTTTCTGATTCTTTAATGGACTTTCTGCTACTACATCCACATCTTGAGACCAGGTTGGTGTTCCTACGATAATAACAGAATTTTTGCTGTATTTCCGAATGGTCTTAATCATGGTTTTCGCATATGGCTTAATATCCTTCTGCCAAGTCACATTTCCATTTGGCTCGTTGCAGATTTCATACATTACATTCTTATGATTCTTATATTTCTTTGCCATTTGCTTGAAAAACTTCTTAGCTGCCTTCTTATTCTGATTTGGATTGCCATCGCTTAGAATATGCCAGTCAATAATTACATACATACCAAGTTCGGTAGCATATTTCACACCTTCCTGTACCTTTTTTCGAGCAGATGCACCATAGCCCTCTGATTTATTGGTGTAGCATGCTAAACGAATTAAATTAATTCCATATTGATCCCGAAGGGTTTTAAAGGCTTCTTTATTGACGTATTGTGGAAACCATGCAATTCCATGAGTGCTGACACCCTTTAACTGTACTCTGTTTCCGTTGCTATCCACCAAATCCGTTCCTGATACCTGTAAGGCTCCATGCTGTTGAAGTGGTGTAGCCTTTGCAGCACTGGCATAGGCTGTGGTTTGTTTTTGGTCTGCAAATGTCTGCTGCTTGCCTCCTATGACGTTAGTCATTCCTATTATCAAGGATACGGCTACCAAGAGACTAAGTAATTTTTTTGTGCCTGTTTTTTTCATAAGTACCTCCTTTACTTCAAATCCAATTGTAAAAATAACTCTTCCACTGCTTTCTCATAATCGGAAAGTCTCTGACTTTTATGAATTTTCTTCCGAAACTTATCTCCCTCCTGAAAGCTCTGAATCAAAAATCCCCAGACCTCTTTCATCTTAAAGAGAAGTGGTGTCTCACCGCTGAGCACCTTGCTATATTCCTCCTGCAAACGGCAGATGTATTGATGTAGGATTTCCTTTTCCTTCTTGGTGTCTCTGTGGTCTTTTAAAACCCGTTCCCCCTTAATCTGCTCTGCCAGAGTGGGATAGGACAAAAGCCCTCGACCCAGCATAATTTGCTCCACCTGTGGAAAACGTTTTTGAAACCGCTGAAAGTCTTCTACTGAAAAGATGTCTCCATTATAACACACCGGCATCCTGCTTTCTGCCAAAGCTTCCTCAAAAATATCCCAGTTAGGTGTATTTCCATAAAAATCTGTCTGAACTCTTGGATGGATAATTAGCTCCTCCACAGGATACTGATTAAAAATCTGCATCAGCTCATAAAATTCTTCGGGATTTTCTTTGCCCAACCGGGTTTTAATGGATATTTTCGGTGTAGACTTTTCATAGATTTCTTCCAAAAAATGATTGAGTTCCACCGTTTTTGCCAGAAACCCGGAACCCTTTCCCTTGGACACCACGGTACGGGATGGACAGCCTAAGTTTAAATTTACGGTATCATATCCCATCCCATGAATAAAGTTGGCTGTTGCAACGAAGTCTGAAGCATTATTTCCCAAAATCTGAGGTATCAGCGTAAGCCCTTCATTGTGTTCTGGTAAAATATCATTTAATTCCTTGTTTCGCATTTTGTGTTTCTGGTTGGTGGCGATAAATGGAGTATAATACACATCCACTCCTCCAAAAAACTCATGGTACACTCTGCGAAAAACATGTCCTGTTATCCCCTCTAGTGGGGCGAAATATATTTTCATTTCTAGCTCCTATATCATTTCAGGCAATACAGTCTTGCCATATAATCTTTTTCTAATGTAATTTTTGCAATTCCATTTTCACAATCCCATTGATATGGACTATCTGAATAATTTGGATAAATGCATTGCAGCTCCTTCTTCTGTCCTGCTGCCCTGATTACTGGAATCTCAGTGGTTTCACTTTCCCCATCCTTTAATTCTCTTCTCCACACAGCCAGATAAATCTTTTCACCGCAATCCATCCCCAGACAAACCCATGTGTCCGAAAAATGGGAGAGCCCCAAAGGCCAAAATGGAATTCCTTCCTTTAATTCCCCACGAATGCTACGGTAAACCTCCAGACCTTCCTTTACCAGTGCCAAACGCTCTGACTCCAGTTCTGCCAGATGACCGCTCTGATGAATCCGAAGCAGCATAGAATTTACCATATTAAATACGGTCTCCTCCTTGTCTCCTTCCTTCATTGGATAACTCCAGATAGCACTCTGCTCCGGCGCCAGTGCAGTTGGAGAGTTAGCAGCGATAGTGGCATATCTGCGATAATCATCCTGATCACTGGTGGACTGGATGCTATATCTGGACAGCATGGCATAATCAATGCGGCATCCGCCACTGGAACAGTTCTCAATAATCAGCTCGGGATATTTTTCAAAGGTTTTATCCAGCCAGTAAAGATAGGCTCTCTCGTGTCCTAAAAGTCCGTCACCGATACTGTCTGCCTCATAGTCAGTGCCAATCCCCGGCTCAATATTATAATCCATCTTGATATAGCCAATGCCATATTCCTGCACCAGCTTATCAATAATGGAATCTGCAAATTCTCTTACCTGCGGATTGCGGAAATCAAGCTGGTAACGACTTCGATCCATTACTCGTCTTCCGTACTTCTGAAAGAACCAGTCATTTGGTATTTTTTCCACCATTGGACAATGGATTCCCATAACCTCCAGTTCCAGCCATGCCCCCGGTATCATGCCCTTTTCCCGGATATAATCTGTTACTTCCCGCATTCCATTTGGAAATCGTTTCCGACTCTCATTCCATTCTCCAACACCATCCCACCAGGGACCGTCTGCGTACCAGCCTGCATCAATACAATAATATTCGCATCCCGCCTCTGCTGCAGCGTCAATCAATGGAAGCTCCTTTTCCGTAGTAGGATCCCCCCAGAGACAATTCATATAATCATTGAAAATCACACACAGCTTTTCATTATCTGTATTTTTCCGGCGAATCAGGCGGCGGTATCTGGTAAGATTTCCAATGGCATCATCAAAACCTTGGTCTGTTACACCTACTGCCACCGGCACACTGGTAAATTTCTCTCCCACTGCCAAAGAGGTATGCCAATGTCCATATATGTCCTCCGGTCCACTAATTGCCAGATACATGTGAGCATTCTGATCACTAATTTCCCAATGCCAGGAACCATTATGCTCAATCTGCCAGACAATTCCGGTCTTTACCTCCGTATTTTCCACATAGCCCATAGGCAGATGCTCCTTGGTAGACCAGTTTCCTACATTAGAAACGGAAATCATATTAGAAGAACGCTGCCATTGTTCCTTCTGGGCAATCTCCAGCCCCAGCTGTGGAAAGGTATAGGTCTGCCAGTTCATTTCTCTCTGCCAGCTATTGTGAGGAATCATAATCTGCATCTTGGTATCCCAAGGCTGGCTGCCCTCTTTTTCAATTCCCATATAATTAAAAGAAGAAATATACTCTAAAATCTGAGTCTGGGTTCCTTCGTTCACTACCTGATGCCATAGCCGAATCACAGGAATTCCATCATAAAATTGTACATAAGAAACCACCTTCACCAAGGTCACTTCATCCACCTGCTGAATGGTCAGCAAGCGTCCCTTGTCATTTCTGCCGTCCTGAAAATCCACAAAGCGGAGGCGGTATCCTGGGGCAGTCACCATGTATTTATTGCCGTGCCGCTCATAAGGTCTATCATATCCCGTCAGATTTATTTCTACAAACCGAAATCCTTCCTTAGTATTCGGTGAAATAATATCAGACTCCTGAAATGGTTTTGCTGAGAAATGCATGAGTTTCAGACAATTCTCCTCATCCACCTCAAAAACCATGTAAATTCCATTTTCAATAATATCTATTCTTCTCATGGCCAACCCCCGTATATTTATTTTAGATAATAGCTTCTTTAGTTACCCTTGTTCAATCAATACATTCTTTCCTTCAAAAGCAAATCCGTACTTATATATTTTCTCGGCAGGAACTCCCTTTGCAAGTAAGGTGGCAGCATACTGCTTTTCTTCAATCTGGGCTAGGGCTGCTTTTGCAGTATCCTTAAGAGTCTGCTCGTCTTCCTCATCGTAAACTTTAAATTCTATAATAACCGCCGAATTCTTCTCCGGTTCCTTTGGCTCAATCATTACATCATATCTGCCAAAACCACTTTCCCTATTGGATGTTACGATAAAGTCACGTTGCAAATCCACCATTAATCCAAGAACAAAACCATGATAAAAACGTTCCGGCTCCTGTCCGCTAGGTCGATTTCCCGTATCAAAATAACTAAATATGGTCAACGCCACACGGTTCATATATACATTCATCGCCTTACGGTTTCCTGTAAGCATCGCCTTGAGAAAAGCATTGTAATCCGCATTCGTCTTGCGAAACCATGACTTTACCATATCTTTGAACATCTTTCTTACTTCAAGATTGGTAAGGGCAAGTTCATAACAAGCTTCTTCGTCATATTCCAAGGCTCCCAAATCATCATGAGCCAATACCTTCAGATACCCACTGGCAAGTAAAAGACTCCAGATGGCATTTTCATTATCATCCAACTGATTATACACAATCTGCTCGTCCACCGGAACACGCAAACGCTTTCCCTGTAGTAGCTCTTCAAACTGTGTTTTAATTTCAGCATTTCCCTCCCGGATAAGTTTGCCCACCAAACTATTGGAGCTGGTATTTGCCCAGTAGGTGGTATAATCCTTTTTATCCAAGAAATTTAAAATCGACCATGGATTATAAATGTCTGCGTGACTTCCAAAGATAAAACCATCATACCATTCTTTTACCTTCTCTTTTTCTGAAGCGAGTTCACACTCATCCAATCCGGCAAACACCTCTTCTTCTGTAAATCCAAATGCGGTGGCATATTTATCAGAGGTTGTAGTAACCACTTCTAAATTATTCAAATCAGAAAAGATAGACTCCTTGCTCACTCTGGTGATTCCGGTCATAATCCCTCTTGCCAAGGACGGATTCGTCTTAAATGTAGAATTAAACATGCTTCTGGTAAATGCCACCAGATTATCCCAGAATCCATTCACATAAGCTTCCTGCATCGGGGTATCGTATTCATCAAGAAGGATAATAACCTTTTGGTTATAATACCGGTGCAAATAATCAGACAAGTTGTGTAGTGCAGAGGTTGCCTCCACCTCGCTCATATTCTTATTAATACTCTTAAAATACTGTTTTTCTGTGTCGTACAGCAAGTCACCATCCAACAAAAAAGCATTCTTTGCATATAATTCAATTAGAATTTGATATATCTTCTCTTTTGTGGCTTCAAAAGTCTGCTCTTTCACATTAGCGAAAGACAGATTAATCACTGGATAGGTTCCCTGAAGCTCCCGGTACTTCTCCTCTTCCCAGATAGAAAGTCCTTCAAACACTTCTCCCCTTCCTGCATACTCCAAAGAAAAGAAGCGGTTAAGCATACTCATATTCAAAGTCTTACCAAAACGACGTGGACGGGTAATCAACGTTACATCATCACCATTCTCCCACCATTCCTTGATGAAAGAAGTCTTATCTACATAAAAAAGATTTTCTTCAATTAATTTTTCAAAATCCTGTATTCCGATTCCTACAGTTCTGCCCATTCCAGTCACCTCATTCCTAATCATAATCAGTTTTATTCTATCCGATTCTAATTGCATTTACAACCTTTAATCCTCTTATAAAAAAGGCAACAAAAGAAACAGAACGGAAACAAAAATAAGGACAAACACCTTGGACTTCCTCCTTACTCTAAAAAATTTCATATAGATTATACTATGGGATAGCCAATGCACAGACAAAAAAGTGTCGTTAGTTTTCTTCCTGAGTGGCGTTTGAACTCGCCGGTGCTTGAAGGATAGCAAGCGTATTACGCGAAGCTAGCCTTCTATGCAACCGTTGCGTAGTTCATCCCGAGCCGCAAGGCGTCCACGAAGAAGAAACACTAACGACACTTTTTGTCGCCATGTATATCCACAATCTTCTTATGACATTTTTTCAACCATCTCTGTTACGGCCTTTGCCATAGCTTCAGACTTAGCATCTGCATCCTCCAGAGAGGTTCCAACTACACCGTAGTAGAATTTTACCTTTGGTTCTGTACCGGATGGGCGTACACACATCCATACATTATCTGTCATGTCGAAGTACAGTACATTTGACTTTGGCAGACCAGTAGGTTTAACCTCACCGGTAGCCAAATCAGTAATGGTATCCTTCTGATAATCACGGAAGGAGGTTACCTGATAGCCACAGAACTCTTTTGGTGGGTTCTCACGAAGTGTGGTCATGATTTCCTGAATCTTTGCCAATCCTTCGATACCCTTCATAGTAATTGCCTGCACGCCATCCTTATAATATCCATATCTTTCATACATTTCAATCATAGCATCCCACAAGGTCATGTTCTTTGTCTTGTAGTATGCTGCAGCCTCGCAAAGTGCCATAGTAGCTACAATCGCATCCTTGTCCCGGGCATGGGTTCCAATGAGACAGCCATAGCTTTCCTCGAAACCAAAGAGATAGCTTCCCTTGCCAGTATTTTCAAAGCCAAGAATCTGCTGTCCAATAAACTTAAATCCTGTTAACACTTCAATTAATCCAACGTTGTAGTAATCTGCAATAGCATCTGCCATATTAGAAGTAACGATGGTCTTAATGAGCTGACCATCCTCAGGAAGTCCCTGAGTTTCCTTACGCTGGGAAATCTCATAATCCGCTAAAAGACAACCGGACATATTACCAGTCAAGGTAATATACTCGCCAGACTTGGTATCCTTTACATACACACCTAATCTGTCAGCATCCGGATCAGTAGCCAGTACTAAATCCGCATCCTTTTCCTTTGCCAGCTTCAGAGCCAGTTCAAATGCTTCCTCTGCCTCTGGGTTTGGATAGCTTACGGTTGGGAACTCGCCATCTGGCAGCTCCTGCTCAGGTACTACATATACATTCTCGAAGCCTAACTCTTCTAATACTCTTCTTGCTGGGATATTACCGGTTCCATGAAGTGGAGTGTATACAATCTTTAACTCCTTGCCCATTTCCTTAATGCTATCCCAATGAATAACCTGCTTCTTCAGCTCTTCAATATATTTATCATCGATTTCCTTACCAATCTGAATATATAAACCATCTGCAATGGCTTTTTCCTTATCCATAGTCTTAACAGTAGCATAATCAGTTACTGCCTTTACCTCTGCCATGATACCACTGTCATGAGGTGGTGTAATCTGTGCACCATCCTCCCAGTATACCTTGTAACCATTGTACTCTGGTGGATTGTGGCTTGCAGTAATATTGATACCTGCAACACACTTTAATTCTCTAACTGCATAGGAAAGCTCTGGTGTAGGACGAAGTGACTCAAATACATAAGCCTTAATGCCGTTGGCTGCAAGACATAATGCTGCCTCATCTGCAAACTCTGGTGACATACGACGGGAATCAAATGCAATCGCTACGCCCTGAGCACTTTTTCCAGACTGGATGATATAATTTGCCAGTCCCTGAGTTGCCTTGCGCACCGTATAAATATTCATACGATTGATACCAGCACCAATAATACCTCTCAATCCGGCTGTACCAAACTCCAGATCCATGTAAAAACGTTCCTTGATTTCCTTGTCGTCATCAGCAATAGCTTTTAATTCCGCCTTAGTAGCTTCATCAAAATATGGATTGCTTAACCAGTCGTTGTAGATGTCTTTGTAATTCATTTGCTTGTCCTCCTAATCATAACGGCATGCACCGCAAAATCTCTCTTTCTTACTTCTTTTGTTTATGTTTCAACGATAACCGGCATTCTGCCGGCTCGTTTACTGACTCTCTGTAGTAGCTGCAGCCTCCGCCGCCTCTGTAGCTTGGGCTTCCTCTGTGGGGGTTGCCGTTGCCGGTGTGCTATTGGCGGCTAATTCTGCAAAGCTAAAGCTTACATCCTCTCCGTCATCCAGAATATCCACGGAATAGCTTTTTGTAATATAGCCGTCTTTGCTTAAGGTAATGGTCTGGGAACCGATAATCTTTGTAAAGCTGCATGGCGCCAGTCCCTTATAAACATTGTCCAGATAAACCTCTGCTCCTTCCGGTGCAGAAACTGTAATGGTATGCTCACTATCCATCTGCTTCGTGGTAGTGCCTGAATCTCCTGAAGTATTCTCTTCCTCTGCATCTGGACTAGCAGTAGCAACCTCCGCTTTTTCATCAATCAAATTGATACGAATGGTGCTGGATGCTTCTTCTACATCCAAGGTTCCCGTGTATTCCGTATAACCAGTCATGGATACTGTCACCTGATAGGTTCCATAATTCAGCGGAATCGGATCACTATAATCCACCTTGGTACCATTAATGGTAAGGTCTGCTCCCTTTGGATCAATTTTAAAGGTAATCATTCCAACATTTTTTGCAGGCTGCTGATATTCACTAAAATCCAGTTTCGTTTCCTTATCTAACTGAACCGTAACTGTCTTAATGGCTGATAATGCTCCCTTGCACAAAATCACCCGGTAGGTTCCTTCTCTGGCAGTAATCAGCATATTCTCTGTAACCGGAAGAATAATTCCTGTTCCTACTTCTATCATACCGCCAATGAAATCACTATAGTTCTTTAAGCGGATATATCCATGTCCCTGTGTCCGGACAATGGAATACACCGTATACCCTGTTCCTCGTACAGTAATCACATCCTGCTTGTTTAATTCCATTAATTCAATGGACTGTCCAGAAGAGCCTACGTAGGTCAGGTTGGAATACTTGAATTTCTTGCCAGCCACCTCGATGCTTTTCTCTTCATTATTCAATGCATATTTGGTAACTTCCTGATATTCCCATGCATCCTCTGGTACCTGCATAGAAGCAATACGTGCAGTGGCAGGATCATAATGAATCTCCATAATCTGTCCTGCTTCCACATCTTCCCCATAAATTTGAGTTTCAAACCGATCTGTCACTACAGTAGAACTATTATAGGTTAAGGTAGTTTGCAAATCACTTCCCAGCTCCTGAACAAGTACTGTTCGTTTCTGGGTATCATTCTGCACGACTACCCCCTGCAGCATTACCGTATTTTCCATGGGAGCATCCACAGCAGTGGATGGATTCGCTGTCTGTTTCACTGTAGTATTATTACATCCTGTAAAAAACATCAGGAGAAATGTGGTCAGACACAAAATAAGAAACTTCCTGCTTTTTCTTCTATACTCTAACATAGAATTCCTCATTTCTTATTATCTTCGTGAAAACGCACACGCCTATAGTATACTACAGACTTTCTGAAAATAAAAGCCCTTTTATCTTTTCTAAGCATGCCATCCTCTGTTCCTGCTGATGACATATTTTCTTTAATTTCTCCAGATTTTTTGCAGGAGACCAGGATTTTCTGTTGTTATAATAAAAATTTACCAGTTTCCAGTATTTCTCTGGATACAATAAAAGGGTGTACAGCAGCTCTCCTTCTCCCGGCTCAAAACTTCTCTCCTTTTGATACTCCTTTATTACACTGATTCCAAGACTGCTTTCCCATCCATTTTTTTCCATAACCTTTCGCATAAATTGATACAGGTCCCGTATCTGTATGCCGATTTCCGCCTTTTCAAAATGAGTAGTAGCAATCCCCTTGGGAGAAAGCAATACATTGTGATAGGTATAATTTCCGTGGCAGATTCTTCCCTGTTCTAAGGTCTGGTTCCATAGCTCATCATATCTGCTTTCCTGTAAAAGGCTCTGAGCCAGATATCCCTGTTCATAAAATAAATCAAAGGAATTTAACAGACAGATTTCCATTTCATTTTTCTGTTTTTTATTGCGGATATAGCTGCGAACCCGTTTCAATTCCTTATTGTGCCGCTCCATTTCTCCCTGAATGCTTTCCTTTTGACAATAGTCACTTTCCTGTCTTTCCCCTAGCTGCATCAGCTTATGTAATTTTCCTAAATGAGCAGCACAATGCAGAATATCCTCTTCCCTTCGTATGTCACATTCCGTTCCACTTTGCCACTTCCGCACAATCCAGTTATTCCGGTAAGCATCCTTGGTAAAATATTCCCCTTTACTATTTTTATATGCAATATCCAATTGCTGATACCCTTGCTGATATAATTTCTCTTTTATTCTTTCTTCAAACTCCAGCCTTGGCAGACTGGAAGAATACTCCGTCAGCAAACATAGCCCCTGCTCTGTTTCCAGTAAAAATCCTCCCCGGGTACGCTTTCTTGACCGCACCTGAAAAGGATATTGTTTTAAAATTTCTTCAAATTTATCCTCCATCCTTTCCTCCTTCACCTGCCAGCACGGCAGTCTTTCAATAAAATGTCTCTTTCATACTATGCAGGTCAAAAGAAAGATATGCAGATAATCATCGTTTAAACAGAAAAACCCTCCTCTGGACAAATATCCAAAGGAGGGATAAATTCTCTAAATTAATTTAAATTATAACTGTGGACCAGCCTTTACTAATGCCTTACCAGCTTCATTTCCTTCATACTTAGCAAAGTTCTTAGTGAAACGACCAGCAAGATCCTTAGCCTTTGTCTCCCACTCGGAAGCATCAGCGTATGTGTCACGAGGATCAAGGATGTTTGTATCAACACCTGGAAGCTCTGTAGGAACCTCAAAGTTGAAGTATGGAATGCTCTTTGTATTAGCCTTCTCGATAGAACCATCAAGAATAGCGTCGATGATACCACGAGTATCCTTAATAGAGATACGCTTGCCTGTACCATTCCATCCTGTGTTTACTAAGTAAGCCTTAGCTCCGCTCTCTTCCATCTTCTTAACTAACTCTTCTGCATACTTAGTTGGGTGTAACTCTAAGAATGCCTGTCCGAAGCATGCTGAGAATGTAGGAGTTGGCTCTGTAATACCACGCTCTGTACCAGCAAGCTTTGCTGTAAATCCAGATAAGAAGTAGTACTTTGTCTGCTCTGGTGTAAGTACAGAAACTGGAGGAAGTACTCCAAATGCATCTGCGGAAAGGAAGATAACATTCTTAGCTGCAGGTGCTGCTGAAACTGGACGTACAATATTATTAATATGATCAATTGGGTATGATACACGAGTATTCTCTGTAACACTACCGTCATCAAAATCAATCTTGCCTTCTGCATCTACAGTAACGTTCTCTAAGAGAGCATTTCTCTTGATTGCATTGTAGATATCTGGCTCAGAATCTTTATCAAGGTTGATAACCTTAGCGTAGCAACCACCTTCAAAGTTGAATACACCATTGTCATCCCAGCCGTGCTCATCATCACCGATAAGGAGACGCTTAGGATCTGTAGATAATGTTGTCTTACCTGTTCCTGAAAGACCGAAGAAGATAGCTGTATTCTCGCCGTTCATGTCTGTATTTGCAGAACAGTGCATAGAAGCAATACCCTTTAATGGAAGGTAGTAGTTCATCATAGAGAACATACCCTTCTTCATTTCGCCGCCGTACCATGTGTTAAGGATAACCTGTTCACGAGAGGTAATGTTGAAAGCAACTGCAGTTTCGGAGTTAAGACCGAGTTCTTTGTAGTTTTCTACCTTTGCTTTAGAAGCGTTGTAGCATACAAAGTCGGGCTCGAAGTTCTCAAGTTCTTCTTTAGAAGGATTGATGAACATGTTCTTAACGAAGTGAGCCTGCCAAGCAACTTCCATAATGAATCTAATAGCCATACGAGTATCAGCGTTAGCGCCACAGAATACGTCCATAACGTAAAGTTTCTTGTTAGACAACTCTTTAACAGCGAGTTCCTTTAATGCCTTCCAAGATTCTACGCTACAGGGGTGGTTATCGTTCTTGAAAGCGTCGGAAGTCCACCAAACGGTGTCTTTAGAGTTTTCGTCCATAACGATAAACTTGTCCTTGGGAGAACGTCCGGTGTAGATACCGGTCATTACGTTTACAGCGTCAAGTTCTGTGAGTTGACCTTTCTCGTAACCCTCAAGGGTGGGGTCCATTTCCGCAACGAAGAGTTCTTCGTAGGAAGGGTTGTGAACAATTTCAGTTGCGCCGGTAATACCGTACTTGCTTAAATCAATTTTGCTCATATATAATACCTCATTAAAAAATTATATCGAATTTTGTTGTGAAATAGGCGTTGTTTTGCACAAATCCAAATTCCACCTTTAGTATTATAGCATCTTTAATTTGTAAAGTCAATGATATTAATCTAAAAATATTAGCCAAAATAAATTTCACACGATTTTTTTTAACGGTATTGACATAAACACGATAATGGGGTATAATACGTAAAGTAACATATTAGATAATTAATAAGGAGTAGGAAAATGAATTTTAAGGATTATATGTTAAAAGACGGCGAAAAACCGCTTGACAAAATCGTGGACGATGGTGGATTTACCGCAATTTTTAGGACTATTGCGGTGGTTGGAGATAGCCTATCTTCGGGTGAGTTTGAAGGAACGAGAGAGGACGGGAGTAAGAGTTATCACGATATGTTCGAATACTCTTGGGGACAGTTTATAGCCAGAGCGTGTGGAAGTAAAGTTTATAATTTTTCCCGTGGCGGAATGACGGCAAGAGAGTATTGCGAGGGATGGGGTGAGGATAACGGAGTATGGGACGAAAGCAAGAAAGCGCAGGCGTATATAATCGCGCTTGGTGTAAACGATTATTTTAACCAGCATCAAGAGTTGGGAAGCGTAGCGGATATTGACCTAAACGATTGGCGTAATAACAAAAAGACGATCGTTGGATATTACGCGACTATTATACAGCGTTATAAGGAAATTCAACCCGATGCGAAGTTCTTTTTCGTGAGCATGCCAAAAACTAACGAGAGCGAGATAGAGCGAAACGAACAGGCTAAAACGTATAGGGATATGCTTCAATCACTTGTTTTAGTTTTTTCAAATTCGTACCTTATAGATTTATACGAGTACGCGCCTGCATACGACGAAGAGTATAGT
>CAZEFX010000040.1:0-24873 GCA_964511525.1 uncultured Jutongia sp. | reverse complement strand
GTGGTGGGATTCGTACTGTAGAGGATTTTAAAGTGATTTTAAGAGAAGGAGCAGACAAGGTTTCTGTGAATTCTGCAGCAATCATGAATCCAGAATTGATTTCAGAAGCCGCATTGAAATTTGGAAGCCAGTGTGTAGTAGTTGCTATTGATGCAAAGAGAAGAGCAGATGGCAGTGGCTGGAATATCTTCAAAAATGGTGGAAGAGTGGATATGGGAATTGATGCTGTGGAATGGGCAATAAAGGCTGCCCAGCTGGGTGCCGGTGAAATTCTTTTGACCAGTATGGATTGTGATGGTACAAAAAATGGATATGATAATGAATTGACTAGAATGATTTCTGAAAATGTATCGATTCCGGTAATTGCTTCCGGTGGTGCCGGAAAGCTGGAGCATTTTAAGGATGCATTTACAGAAGGAAAGGCAGAGGCTGTTTTGGCGGCATCTTTATTTCACTATAAAGAATTGACCATTCATCAGGTAAAGGAATATCTTCGTCAGGAAGGTATTAGCGTACGTTTGTAAAAGGAGAAGGTATTATGGCGATGATTAGCAATGACTGGCTGGATGCTATTCGGGGAGAATTTTCAAAACCTTATTATAAAGAACTGTTTGAATTTGTAAAAGAGGAGTATAGTAAGGCAGTGGTATATCCACCTTCGGATGACATTTTCAATGCATTTCATTTTACTCCCCTATCTGAGGTGAAGGTTTTGGTTTTGGGACAGGATCCATACCATAATGTACATCAGGCTCATGGCTTGTCTTTTTCTGTACCAGAGGATCAGAAAGAGATTCCTCCTTCTTTACAGAATATTTACAAAGAGTTACAGGAGGATTTGGGCTGTAGGATTCCAAATAATGGATATTTGAAGAAGTGGGCAGATCAGGGAGTGCTGATGCTGAATACTGTCTTAACCGTTCGGGCACATCAGGCTGGCTCTCATCAGGGAAAAGGCTGGGAGAAGTTTACGGATGCCGTGATTCAGGCGGTGAATGCCCAGGATAGACCTGTTGTATATTTGCTGTGGGGACGCCCGGCACAGAGTAAGATACCTATGCTAACCAATCCGAAGCATTTGATTTTGAAGGCGCCTCATCCAAGTCCCCTTTCTGCTTATCGTGGATTTTTTGGATGTAAGCACTTTAGTCAGGCAAATACTTTCTTACAGGAGAACGGAATGGAACCAATAGACTGGCAGATTGAGGATGTATAGAATACGAATACAATTGACCTATGTAAATTGAAATAATGGGAAATATAAAATGGAGTTGTCTGCGGACAACTCCATTTGGTTTGTTCATAAAATAAATAATTGCTCAAAAGTAGTGAGATAGCAACAAGATTTGCTTAAAGTTTATCTGCAATATCATAAATCAGCTTCTCGGAAGCATCCCATCCAAGACATGGATCAGTGATGGATTTTCCATAAACATGTTCGCTGATTTTCTGGCTGCCTGGTTCAATATAGCTTTCAATCATAACACCCTTTACCAGATTATGAATATCTTTAGATACATTACGGCTATGAAGCACCTCGGAAACAATACGAGGCTGTTCGTCATAGCGTTTGTTTGAATTTGCATGGTTCGCATCAACGATACATGCTGGATTTACCAAATCCAGCTTCTGATACATTTCATTCAAAAGCATTAAATCTTCATAATGATAGTTTGGTAAAGACTGGTCATGCTTATTGACCGCACCACGTAAGATACAATGTGCCAATGGATTTCCATCGGTCTTTACTTCCCATTTGCGGTACATAAATGTATGGCTGCTCTGAGCTGCGATACAGGAATTTAACATAATGCTATAGGTTCCACTGGTAGGGTTTTTCATACCACATGGTATATCAATTCCGCTGATTGTCAGACGGTGCTGCTGATTTTCTACAGAACGGGCACCAACTGCTACATAGGAAAGGATGTCAGAAATATAAGGCCAGTTTTCAGGGTAGAGCATTTCGTCTGCTGCAAAGAGATGGGTTTCTGCAATGGAACGAAGATGCATTTTTCTCATGGCAATTAAGCCTTCCTGTAAATCCGGTTCTTTCTCTGGGTCTGGCTGATGTACAATTCCCTTGTAACCCTGACCTGTGGTTCTAGGCTTATTGGTATAGATACGTGGTACGATAATGATTTTATCCTTTACCTTTTCCTGTACCTTAGCGAGGCGACAGATATAATCACAAACCGAATCTTCATTGTCTGCGGAACAAGGTCCGATAATTACTAAAAATTTATCAGAGTCACCGGTAAAGACTTTACGAATTTCCTCGTCTTTTGCTGCTTTGAGCTTTTTGTGCTCTTCCGGTAATGGATAAGTAGCTAATAATTCCTCTGGTGACATTACTTCTTTTACATATGTTACGCCCATTTTTGTCCTCCTTCTGCCGTAGACCGGCGATTGTATTGGCTAACCTCTATATTTTAGGCAAGTTCGGTGGATTCGTCAAGTAAAATGTATCTGTACCAGAAATATTTATAATAGGTTAATGATTTTACAGTGATAAAAATACAGTTATTTATAGAAGAAAAGTATGTTATACTAGATAATGGTATATGGATAAAAGCCAAGAGTAGATTAAAGAGGAAGTTGTAAAATGGGAATGATAAAAGAACTGACGATTTTGGAAATAGGAGAGATTTATGAAAAGTACATGACAAAGGATTTTCCGAAGAATGAATTGAAACCCTTAGCTTCTATTGAGAGAATGTATCATTTAGGGTGTTATAAAGGTTTTGTTCTGGAGGAAGAGCAGGAAATAAGAGCCTATTGGCTGCTTTTACGGGATGTGGAAAATAAGGCATATCTTTTGGATTATCTTGCAGTAATTTCTGGGAATAGAGGCTTAGGATATGGCTCTAAGGTATTAAAAAGTATTCAGGACTTGTTGGAGAGTGAGGAAGTGATTGTCATAGAGGCAGAGAATCCTCAGAAAGCTTGTAATATAGAAGAGAAACAGCTTCAAGAAAGAAGGCTGGACTTTTATAGAAGAAATGGTGTGATTTTTACGAATCTTGCCAGTGTGGTTTATGAGGCGCCTTATGTGATTATGCTTTTATCAAAAGAAAAGAAAGATTTTGATGTGGAAGAAGTAACTAGAATTTATATGGATTTTTATGAAAAATGGATTCTTGGGAAAGAAAAGTGTAAAAAGCATTTAATCATGGAGAAGTATTAAAGGTATGACCTATTTAATATGTTAAGAATAGTAAAATGTCTGGAATGAATTAGAAAGGATGTAGGTAGGATGATGACTGAAACAAGAAAAGAAAAAGCTATGAGACTATTTAAAGAAGGATATAACTGTTCTCAGGCAGTTTTTGCAGCCTATGCAGACAAGTACGGGATTGAGGAAGATATGGCATTAAAGCTTTCTGCTTCTTTTGGTGGAGGAATGGGAAGAATGAGAGAGGTTTGTGGTGCGGTATCCGGGATGTTTCTGGTAGCAGGCTTAGAGACAGGAACTGCTGATGGAAAAGATGTAGCAGGGAAAAAAGCTAATTATGATATGGTTCAGGCTTTGGCAGAAGAATATCGAAAAGAGAATGGCTCCATTATTTGCAAAGAGCTTCTGGGGCTGGTGCCCATGAAAAAGGAAAAAGAACAGAGTGCAGAAGGTACTGACGTAGTGGCAGCACCGTTTACCGATACCCAGCCAGAGGCCCGGACGGAGGAATACTATAAGAAACGTCCTTGTGCCGAACTGGTGGGACAGGCATGTGAAATTCTTGACCAGATTTTGTTTTCTGAAAAGAACGAATAACGGAGGTTTGTGATTTATTTTAAGAAAATCAGTAAATCTCAATTCCATTATGAAATTCATCTGGTAATAGAATCCTTGATTTTTGATAAGCAGTCTGACGGTAAATATCCGCAGCAAGAAGATCTGTCTCAAAACAGTCTAATGCATGAGAAAGCCGGGACTGCTTTTCTGTGTCTGAAAGAGAATCCAGGTTTTGATAAAAAGCTGTTAAAAGCTTTTTATAATCTGCCACCTTTGTAATAATTGGCAGATTTTTTATTTGTCGCAGATAAGAGCTTTTTTTCTTGTGCATACCAAGAAGACGTAAATAAGGAACCTCCATTTTGTTTCGTTGTAATTGTTCTTTCGTAATCCCCAGTAGGATGTGCATTAGACTACGATAAATCCGGGTGTAGGTAAAGTTTTTTGTTATCACCCGCTGGATATAGTCATGAATGGTGGTGTATTCCGGAAGACAATTCCAGAATCTTTGCGCCAGATCTAGAGAAATTTCTCCATAAGCGGTATAGTCGGCAGGGGATTTTGCTCTCCGCAGGCAGACATAGATACTATGGTCAAAATCCTCTAACTGCAGCGGAAATCTGTCCGGGTGTTCCTCTAATAGCTCATAGGTGCTTTGTGGTAATACATGCTGCACTGCTTTTAAGGAGGAATGTTTCTGGTATTCTGCACGAATGGCTGAGGCAGATGCTTTTTTTGTGTCTGCTTTAACGGTTGTTGATAAATATCCATTATCCTCTCGAAGCAAAGTAACAGGCTGCATAGTACTCCCTAAAATTCTACATGCCTTTAGATATTCCATAGCAAGGATATTGTTGGATTGAAATATATTTTCTGTGTTATTCTCAAAGAAACTTGGAAAAGCGGTACGAAGGGCTTCTTCTCTGGCAATAGGAAAAGAGCATCCCTTTTTCAATTCTTTTTGTAATTCTTCCTGAAAAAAAGAATCATTAGAAGAATGGGATTTATCATGGAGGAGTAGAAAATCAGCAATATTCTGCAACTGGTTTAAATTCCCGCACTCGCTGCCAAAACAGAAGCTCTCCAAAGGAAGTGCGTTCAGTAGGGAAACACCGCCAAATGCAAAACCTTCTGCGCTGGAAAGTGCGTATAATACAGGCAGTTCAAAAACAAAATCTACGCCCTGTGCCAGTGCCATCTTTGTGCGCAGATATTTATCTGTCCAGGCAGGCATACCACGCTGGACAAAACAGCCACTTAGAGCAGCAACAATAATTTCAGCCCCCTGTTCCTTCAAAAAAGAAATTTGATGGGCATGTCCATTGTGGAAAGGGTTATATTCTGCAATGATTCCAACTGATTTCATGGGATACCTCCTAGGTTTTATCTGATTTTAGCTATTTTCCTTCGGATGTCTGTGAGTCATGTTATTTATAGTAATAGTATAAGTTAAAAAATGTTTTTTACAAGAAAAACTAAGAAAGATTTTCAGAGAGAGAGTAGGAAATTAATTTGGTGACACACTAGACAAAGAAAAAGTAATAAAGTATACTTTAAATGATGGTCTTTTAATGGGGGGACCATGGAATGGAGGCGCAAAATGGTGACTAACTATGTAATAGTTACGGACTCTACTGCGAATCTAACAGTAGATATGATTGAAAAGTATCAGCTTGAGGTTTTGTCCCTAAATTACTATGTAGATGGTAAGGAGATTAAGGGGTATGAAAAGGGCAAGGCTCAGGATTTGGCAGCTTTTTACCATATGATGAGGGAACAGAAGGAAATCACCACATCTTTGCCAAGTATGGAAGAAGCAGAAGGTGTATTTGAAAGCATTTTGAAGAATGGAAAGGATGTTTTATACATTGGTTTTTCTTCTGGTTTAAGTGGAACCTTTCAGGCAGCTTCTTTAGTAGCAGACCAGATGCAGGAAAAATATCCGGATAGGAAAGTGATTTCCATTGATTCTTTGGCTGCGGCTTTAGGACAGGGCTTACTGGTGTATTATGCAGTACAGAATCGGGAAAAGGGTATGTCTTTGGAAGAAAATGCACAATGGGTAAGAGAGCATATTCAGAATTTATGTCATTGGTTTACAGTGGATGATTTGTTTTTCTTGAAACGGGGAGGACGAATTTCTGCTGCTACTGCGGTAGTTGGTTCGGTTTTAAGTATTAAACCGGTACTTCATGTGGATTCGGAAGGACATCTGATTGCAAAAGGAAAAGTACGTGGCAGGAAAAAGGCATTAGATTCATTAGTACAACATATGGAAGAAACAGTAACAGATCCTAAGGAGCAGTTAGTATGCATTAGTCATGGAGACTGTCTGGAGGATGCGGAATATGTTGCAAAGAAGATACAAGAAAAGTTTGAGGTAAAGGAAGTAATGATTCATATATTGGATCCTGTTATTGGAGCACATGCAGGTCCGGGAACAGTTGCATTATTTTATTTGGGAACAGAAAGATAACTATCAGCTATTGTGCCAAAGAAATCTTGACGCTAACAACTGAAGGTATCATGATAGAAATTCACTTTTGGAAGGAGAATATGTATTATGAAATTTATTGACGAGATTAAAGCAAGAGCAAAGCAGGATGTGAAAACCATTGTATTACCTGAGACAAAGGACAAGAGAACATTAATTGCAGCGGCACAGGTTTTAAAAGAGGGAACTGCAAAAATTGTTATGGTGGGTGACGAAGAGAAAATTATGGATGGTGCTCACTGGTTAGATGTTGATTTGACAGGAGTTACGGTGGTAAATCCTCAAACATCTCCAAAGCTGGATGAATATGTAAATTTGTTATACGAGCTTCGTAAAGACAAGGGAATGACTCTGGAGCTGGCAAGAGAACAGCTTTTAGATAATTATATTATGTTTGGTGTTATGATGGTGAAATCCAAAGATGCAGATGGAATGGTAGCAGGTGCATGCCATGCTACAGCGGATGTACTTCGTCCATCTCTCCAGATTTTGAAAACTGCACCGGGAACAGAATTAGTATCTGGTTTCTTTATTTTGGATGTACCAAATTGTGAATATGGTGAGAATGGTACCTTCCTTTTTGCAGATTGTGGCTTGAATCAGGACCCAACCGCAGAGGAAATGGCATCCATTGCCCATAGCAGCTCTAAGAGTTTCCGTAATCTGGTAGGAGGAAAGCCGGTAATTGCTATGCTTTCTCATTCTACAAAGGGTAGTGCAAAGCATCCTTTGGTTGACAAAGTGGTAGAAGCTACCAGAATTGCAAAAGAAAAATATCCACAGCTTGTAATTGATGGTGAGTTACAGTCCGATGCAGCTATTGTTCCAGAGGTTGCAAAGTCTAAGGCTCCAGGTAGTGATGTGGCAGGAAAAGCGAATGTGCTGGTATTTCCGAACTTAGATTGTGGTAATATTTCGTACAAACTGGTACAGCGTCTGGCAAAGGCAGAAGCGTATGGACCAATGCTTCAGGGTATCTCCAGCCCGGTTAATGATTTATCCCGTGGCTGTAGTGCAGAAGATATTGTAGGTGTTATTGCGTTGACTGCTGTACAGGCACAGTTACAGTAAATAAAAAAGAAGTAAGCTTTCTTATAGTAATGGAGGAAAGAAGTATCATGAAAATTCTAGTAGTAAATTGTGGAAGTTCATCATTAAAGTATCAGCTGATTGATTCAGATACAGAAGCAGTCAGTGCATCTGGACAGTGCGAGAGAATCGGACTGGATGGAATCTTTTCTATTAAGGTAAATGGAGAAAAGAAGGAAAAAGAAATTGATATTCCAGATCATGCAGTAGCCATTAAGACGGTTTTAAGTGCTTTAGTGGACAAAGAAAATGCAGTCATTGATTCTTTGGAGGAGATTCAGGCGATTGGTCATCGTGTAGTGCATGGTGGTGAGAAGTTTTCTCAGTCTGTTCTGGTAACTGAAAAAGTAATTGCGGAGATTGAAGAGTGTAATGATTTAGCACCATTACATAATCCTGCAAATATCCTTGGGATTCGTGCATGCCAGGAGGTAATGCCAAATGTTCCAAATGTAGCAGTCTTTGATACTGCATTTCATCAGAGCATGCCAGCAAAGGCATATTTATATGGAATTCCAAAGGAATATTATGAAAAATATGGTGTACGCCGTTATGGTTTCCATGGAACCAGCCATAGCTTTGTATCACAGCGTGTAGCAGAGCTGGCAGGCTTGGATTACAATAATTCTAAGATTATCGTTTGCCATATTGGAAGTGGTGCAAGTGTTTCTGCGGTAGTAAATGGTAAATCAGTAGATACCAGTATGGGAATGACTCCATTGGAAGGTTTGTTGATGGGAACCCGTTCCGGTGATTTAGATCCGGCTATTGTAGAATTTTTATGTAATAAAGAAAATCTTTCTGTTAGTGAAGTACTTCAGATTCTAAATAAGAAGTCTGGTGTATTAGGTATCTCTGGTGTATCCACAGACTACAGAGATTTGTTGGCAGCAGAGGAGGAAGGTAATCAGGATGCTCACAATGCAATGGAAGTGATGATGTACCGCATTATTAAATATGTAGGTGCTTATTTCACAGCAATGGGAGGAGCTGATGCCATTGTTCTTACCGCAGGTGCAGGTGAAAATAACATGAAGATTCGTGCAAGAATTGTAAATGGTCTTTCTGCTCTTGGTGTAAAATTGGATGATGTTGCCAATGATGTCGTTGGTGAAGAAAGATTGGTTTCTGCTCCTGACAGTAAGATTCCGGTATGGGTAGTACCAACCAATGAGGAGTTGAAGATTGCCCGTGAGACCGCAGAAGTGGTTGGCGCATAAAAAGTTAAATTTTGACAAAAAATTTGTTGACAAACTATAGGTGAATTGCTATAATCGAAAAAGTGTTGTAAATGGATATGAAGCAGGAGGTGGAACGAAATGTCTATTTGTCCAAAAAATAAATCTTCAAAAGCAAGAAGAGATAAGAGAAGAGCAAACTGGAAAATGTCTGCACCAAACTTAGTAAAATGCAGCAAGTGTGGCGAATTAATGATGCCTCATAGAGTTTGCAAAGCTTGTGGATCTTACAATAAAAAAGAGATTCTTGCAAATGCAGAATAAGAATACAGGGCTTTCCGCAGAAGTGGAAAGCCCGTTTTCTATCTATGGGAAAATTGTGTGATAAATAAAGCTTATTTGAAAAAAAGTAGTTTGAACGAAAAAAATTAGAAAAGGGGAATTTCCATGGAGCAGCAGTTTTCGAGAACCCAAATTTTATTAGGGCAGGAAGGTATGGATGCATTAAGTAATGCCAGAGTAGCGGTTTTTGGGATTGGTGGAGTTGGTGGTCATGTGGTAGAGGCTTTAGTACGGAGTGGAATAGGAGAAATTGACTTAATTGACAGTGATGAAGTTTGCCTGAGTAATTTAAACCGTCAGATTATTGCTACCAGAAAAACCATTGGCCAGTATAAGGTAGATGCCATGAAGGAGCGGATTATGGAGATTAATCCAGAGTGTAAAGTGACAGTACACCGATGCTTTTATTTGCCGGAAAATAAAGAAGAATTTGATTTTTCAAAATATTCCTATGTAGTAGATGCAGTGGATACAGTTACTGCCAAAATAGGTCTGGTTATGCAGGCACAGGAGGCAGGTGTTCCTATCATTAGCAGTATGGGAGCGGGAAATAAAATGAATCCTGCAGAATTTGAAGTATCAGATATTTACAAAACCTCTGTTTGTCCCTTGGCAAAGGTGATGCGCCGGGAATTAAAGAAAAGGGGAATCCGTAGGTTAAAGGTAGTATACTCCAAAGAACAGCCAATCCTTCGGGAAGAATCCACTTCCGAAGAAAACTTATCCGCTCAGGAAGGAGCTGTCAGAAAAAGAGCAATCCCAGGCTCCAATGCCTTTGTGCCTTCTGTAGCAGGACTCATCATAGCTTCTGAAGTAATCAAGGATTTGACGAAGTTCTCGTGATATCAATTATGGGAAGTGACGCAGAAAAAGGTTATATATTTTCCATTTCGTGGACGCCTTGCGGCTCGAGATGAACTACGCAACGGTGCATAAGAGCGTAGATACTTGCTTACGCAAGCACTACACTCTAAACACCGGCGAGTTCAAACGCCACTCAATCGTAAAATATATAACCTTTTTCTGCTGTGCACTGGCTATTCTATGATTTGCCAGCATAGGAAGTATTGATAGTTACAGAAAGGCTGGCTTTCTTCAAGAAACTTTGAAGTTTCTTGATAAAACATTTATCGAAATAACAGATGATTGATTTATGGGGTGTAAAAATGAGTCGTACATCAAAAAAGAAAAAGAGTTCAAATAATGAGCAAAAAAATTCACTTTCATCAGAAATACTTAAGTGTTTATATGAATTAGCAGAAGAAGGTCATAAATTGACACATGAAGAAAAATACATGGAAGCAATTCATGTATGGAATAAAGCGATAGAATTGATACCTGAACCCAAGTTGAATTTTTTTGAAACAGCCAATTTCTATGAAGGAATAGCATATAATTATCAAATGATGAATTTGTTTACAGAGGCAATGGATTATATGAATAAAGCACTTAGATGCTGGGGTGATGAAGCAAATCAAAATGCATTTACACTTCGTAACTTGGGAGAAATCTACTATGAATTGGGAGACATGGAGCATTCGCTTGATTATTTAAGAAAAGCTTATAATCTGGAAGGGGATGAAATATTTTATTCAGATGGATACGGAAAGATTGACCACAATAAATATTTTAAAATACTAAAGAAAAAGACGAATTTGGAATAGATAGAAGAGCGTAAATTTGAATTTTGTCGAGGTGATGAAATGGAAGTCTATGAAGTTATTTTAACTGACCTGAGTTCAAAAGAGGAACTTACTATACAAGTTGAGGTTGATGAAGCCGAAATAACTGAAAACATCGTTATCAGAACCATATTCAATGAGCGAGAAATTACATCCTCAAACTATAATTACTTGCCAGCATATCAAGAATTTAGAGACAAATTACTCTTGATAGGTTATGGAATTAAATGCAACGGTTCACGTATTAATGCTGTTCAATCAGGTATGTTAGGTGCAACAGATAAAGTGTATCTTGTTGAAATAGGAAAGCAGGCATTAATGAAAGATATTGTACATATTTGGGATTATGCTGAGATAGAAACTTTCCCAGATACAAAACAGCAAAATATCTTTTTTGAGCAATGGATTAAGCGTTAAATTCCAATTTGTGGAACACTTAAAAATTTCAGGCTTCTGGTGAGTTTGAAAGCACGCATTTATTCGAATTTTACAGCTAGAAAGATAAATGGCAGAGGAGGCAAAGATGGATAGTTTTAGTAAAATGATAGAGGATGTTGAAGCTATCATAGAGAAAATGATAAACAATCCAGAAGAGTTACCTTGGTATATGAGTGTTGAACAGTTGAAAATGACTGTTGACGAATTATATAAGATGAACCAAATAAGAGATATGAAGCGATTTATGCCTTATTATCCACGAGGAATTGCGGATAGTTGGGATTCTAATGATAATCTAGGGAATGAGTTATTAAAGGTCTTAGATTTCTATATGAAATTTTGAGTGAGAGCATGCAAAGATTTGAATTTGACGGAGGAACTATTATGAATATAATCTTGTTTACAGAAAACATAGATGAATATTTAAAAGAAGATAATGTAATTAATTACGGAAACGAAAATATAATGCAGCTTGCAGATGCATTGTATCAAGGGGCGAGTAATGAAGTGGAGTACATTAAAAAAGCATATGAATATGTAAGAGATAGCATTTCGCATTCAGCAGATATAAATGAAGATATTTTAACTTGTTCTGCAACAGAAGTTTTAGAAGCAAGACATGGAATTTGTTTTGCAAAGTCTCATTTGTTAGCAGCGTTGCTACGTTATAAATCAATTCCAACTGGATTTTGTTATCAGAAACTAATTTTAGATGATGAAATAGCACCTGTTTTGATATATCACGGATTTAATGGAGTGTATGTCAAAGAATATAAAAAATGGATTCGCCTTGATGCAAGGGGAAATAAAGAAGGTGTAAATGCACAGTTTTCATTAGAGAAAGAGCAACTTGCATTTCCTATTCGAGCAGAAAAAGGTGAGGAGGATGGATTTGTGATTTATCCTAATCCTAATGTGAAAGTTTTGGAAAAGTTTAAAAGTTATAAGACAAGAACAGAACTTTGGAATGATTTACCAAGTGAATTGGGATATAATTCATAATCCAATATTTCAGCAATACAGAGAGGAAAATTTCAGGTTTCACCTGAGTGTTCCAATCAAGAATTGAATAGAAATACCTTTTAGAGCCATTGTATAATTACAGTGGCTTTAGCTTTGTTAAATGCCTTGTAGAAAACCTTGACATTTAGTTACGGATAATAGAGAATTAGAGAAAATAGAATCGTCGTTTTGATGGCAAAACTAGCTGTTTTAAAGAGAAAAATAATATGTGTCAACTACTTGACACAAGAGGGCGAAAGTCTTCCGGATATATATAAAATATCACAAATAGCAAAGTTGTTTGAGGTATCTTTGGAGGAACTTATTTGGGGCGAGTGTCAGCAAGAGACACAGAAGGATATGGCGAAAAGGATATATGTTTTGTTTGCCAAAAACATGGAGAATTTAAGAACTTGTTTGAACTGTGGTAGGCTTCAGTCTGATAAAGAGTTAGCCACACAGTTAAGAACTGAAATTAAGAAATCTCGTCTTGTCTTTTCGAAGAAGATCGTAGATGAGTTAATGGAATTGACGATTGATTTTGCATATTCTACTATTTATATGATGGGAAGAGAGGAATATAAAGAAATATTTGCTGGAGAGACTTATGACCGACGCCAGATGCGAATATATTGTGATGTTATTATTCCGCAACGGTATGATAGAATCGAAGAAATATTGGGAGAATATCTTGATTTGCCGTAACGTGAAAGGTAGTCATTCACAGCAGAGACGCTCTAGTCATACTGGGGCGTTGCTAGGGTAAAATTTTATTCGGAAAATAGTAAATAGAAAAGAACACCAACTTTGTGATAAAGTATTAAGTACGACCAAAACACAAACAAAGGAAGGTGTTCTTTATGCTTAACAGTATACGATATTTTGAGGAAAAATGCATCAGCAAATTTGAAAAACTTGAGGATGATTTCATGAAAGAACCGACAAAGATCCCGGAGTATGTCATGGGATTAACAGAAGAATTGCATTGTTTAGGACTGAGAATGATTCAGGAATCTCTTGAAAGTATGGATGAAATGTTGCAGGAAAGCCCCATGCGAAAGAAAAAATGGGTAGTAGAATCGCATAGTTCAAAGACGTTAATTACTTATCTTGGAGAAGTGACATTTAATAAAACTTTATTTAAAAATAAAAAAACAGGAAAAAGCGAATATCTTTTAGATCGTGTTTTAGGTTTAGAAAAAAAACAACGATTAACCGAATTATCTTCGGCAGCACTTGGTTTCCGTCTTGGAGATAGCACAAGGGACGAAGTCCCTTTATCCTTATATAAGGCACTGTAGGTGCTTGTGCTATCGTAAGGAAACCTATGTACTGTTCCGTAAGACACCCTAAGCGAAAGCGCCTCTGAGTGGGATTGCTGACCGATATTCTATTCACATATTGGCTGAATTTACAATGAAAATTCAAAGTTTCTCGGAGAAAGCCAGCCTTTCTACAACTATCGATACTTTCTATGCTGGCAAATTATGGAATAGCCAGTGCACAGCAGAAAAAGGTTATATATTTTCCATCTCGAGCCGCAAGGCGTCCACGAAATGGAAAATATATAACCTTTTTCTGCGTCACTTCCCATAATTGATATAATAGGAAGCAAATTAGAAGTGTGGCAGCTCTTGGCGTAGGTATTCTGTCATTTGTTGCTGTAAGGCATCGGCATTAGGGGATGCCAGTAAATAGAAGGCAGGTTTTGCTTTGTGTTCCTGATAAAAGAGAGGTTCCTGGGTGGAAGCTGGCTTTTTGGAAAGACAAGGCAGAAAGGAGCCTTCTTTTTTTGTGTAGCAGGTAGCGGCAGTAGCTTTTTGGCGAAACTGGGAATCTACGAATTGGGCTACACTTTTGTGCATGGCACAGTCCTCGGAAGGCAGATAGAAGTAATTTTTATAATCTGCAAAAAAGTGTTTTAGGGTAGTGTGGACAAGAGGCAGGCTGAGGATTCCAGTAGTATCTTCAAAGGAAAGAATTGCTGGAGTGCTGGCAAGTAAGGGATTTTCTTCCCAGACGTGGGATAGGGTTACCTGTCGTGGGACGGACTGTGGCAATAAAAATGTAATTTTTAGGGAAGACGGAGTTTCTTCTATATTAGTAAGCACGGGTTCTGTTAAGGACAGATTTTCCCGGAAAGATAGCATACTGCATACCTCCAGCATCCCCGCCATATCATCATGATTGTGTAATAAAAGCACTTTCTCTAAAGCATCCGCTTCTGTAGGATGTAAGATTTTCTTTTGCATATATTCTGCATATACCGTAATTAATTCGCCACCATTGTACTTGTCCTCTCTTTGAATACCAAGCCAATGCTCCAAAGCCGTTTGGTTTGCTTTTGCTAATAGCAAAGGTTTTTTCAAGGGGCGGATTTCTTTTAATAAATCCACAGAAAAGCCTTTTCCTTCCGGTAAAGTTTGATAGGAAAGAATATTCTCAAAAAGTTCCTTTAGGTTGTCTGGAATCGTGATATGGTGTTTCTGGCATTTTTGTAATATATAAGGAATATCAAAGGTAGCACCATTGAAATGGTACAATACCTGAAAGGAGGTCAGATATTCCAAAAAGGCTTCCAGAATTGTTGCTTCACTTCGATAATCATCTGCAAACCATTGGGTTAAAATCCATTGATTTTGAGAAGAATCATAATGCATTGCTCCAATAAGATACAAAGAAGAAGCCTTTGGAGATAGCCCTGTAGTCTCAATATCAAAAAAGACAATTTGATCTATGGGCTGCGAAAATTTATAAGAATGTTTTGGAATGGCAATGTTACTTCGTATTATTTTCATGGGAATACTCCAATCTTTGTTATATTTAAAAATGTATTTTACAATATCATATCATAAAATGCTTTGTCGGAATTCTTTTAATTTGAGTTTTGAAAAAGAATGTCCTATAATGGGTATCATTATAGGAGAAAAAAATGGAAAGGAGCAGAAGGATTGGAAAAGAAAATTTTCGATATGGATGCTGCCTATGAGAAATGGGATCGAAAAAATCAAAAAAAAGGAAATGATAATTATTTTAACGAAGAAGAGAGAGAAGAAAGCTATTTAAACGGATTAAAGGGACGTGTTCAAAATAACTTTAGTGGTTTTTTGAGAGTAGTGGTAACTGCATTAATCGTCTTGGTTCAGATTATTGTTATCCTATTACTGCCATTCTTGTTAGAAAGCGGAACCTTGATTTGGTACTTTATTTTGGAACTTTGTTCCGTGGTGGGAATCGTTACCCTGATTAACCGGAATCATAGCCCTTCCTATCGTATGGCATGGATTTCTATTGTTATGCTTTTGCCGATTTCGGGATTTTTTATGTATTTCTTATGGGGGCGTTCTGGCGGTAGATCGAAGTCATTAGATACCTATATCATGCACCAGATAAGCTATGGAAAGAAGTTTTTAGTGCAGGATGAAGAAATTTGGGAAGAATATATTAGCGAAAATCCAGTAGCTGGAAGAATGGTAAAATATATGTCCTCTGAGGGCTTTACCCTGACGAAAAATAATGATGTAGAATTTTTTTCTATGGGAGAGGATGCTTTTGAATCAATTTTTCGGGAACTGGAAAAAGCAGAACGATTTATTTTAATTGATTTTTTTATTGTGGCAGAAGGAGCTATCTGGGATAAGCTGTATCAGATTTTAAAACAGAAGATTGCACAAGGGGTAGAGGTGAAGTTTTTATATGATGATTTCGGAACAGCTATCCGTACCCGGAACTTTTTCAAACAGATATTAGAGCATGATGGATTTGAGGTTCGGGTGTTTAATCCTATTCACAAATACACGGGAATGTTATATATGAATTATCGTTCTCATCAAAAAATAATTGTCATTGATGGAAAAGTGGGATACACCGGAGGATTTAATATTGCAGATGAATACGGGAATCTGATTGATCGTTTTGGTGTCTGGAAGGACACGGGTGTGAAGCTGCAGGGTGATGTGGTTTGGGATTTGACCGTGGTATTTTTGCAGATGTGGGAAGCCAGTGGAAAGAGTAAGGAACACATTGATTATCTGAAATATAAGGTAACATCAGAAGTAAAAGGAGATACCTGGTGTGATGTGGTTTCAGATGGTCCTGCTAACAATCCCAATAATCCAATCGAAAGCTTATATAATCAGATGATTACCTATTCGGATCAATACTTATATATTACTACGCCCTACTTGATTATTGAGGATTATATGAAACAGTCATTGATTGAAGCAGCCAGAAGAGGAGTGGATGTTCGGATTGTGACACCATATATTCCGGATAAAAAGCAGGTAAAAATACTGACCAACTATAATTATGGAAATCTGCTTCGGGGCGGTGTGCGGATATATGAATATCTGCCGGGATTTATTCATGCGAAACAGATGCTGACAGAGGATGCAGCTATTATAGGTACCATTAATATGGATTATCGTAGTTTTTATCTTCATTATGAAAATGGTGTCTGGATGTCCGGAGAGAAGATTCAGACGGCAATATATAATGACTTTCAGGAGATTTTTGCCCAGAGTCAGGAAGTAACTTATTCCGACTGGTTGAACCGGCCCTTGGGTTGGAAAATGGTGCAGCCGGTATTGAATTTATTTTCAACATTATTTTAGGAGAGGAAGAAGGGACTATGTATACCAATGTGTGTAAGCATTGTCATTCGGTATTCAAATCAAAAATACGAACTTTGTGTTGTAAGGCATGTAGAGAGAAGGATGACAATCAGTTAGACGATATTGTACAATATTTAAAATTATATCCCAATAGTAACGCTTTGCAGATTTCGGAGGAGTTGGGAATTCATCCCTATGAGGTGTTGAAGTTTATGGAGGAAGGATGGCTTACGGTTTCTAAGGGAACCTTTAGTCAATTACCGGATTAAGGAAAGGAGAAAAAGATTTTGATACGATATGTTCAGGGCGTTTTAGAAATGGTGGAAGAAAATGCCGTTGTAATTGACAATCATGGAATCGGGTATTATATTAGTGTACCGGCATCGGTGCTGGAGCATATGCCAGCATTAGGAAAGGAAGTTCGGATTTATACCTATCTTCATGTAAGAGAAGATATTATGCAGCTATTTGGCTTTTTAACCATGGATGATTTGGAAGTATTTAAACAGCTAATTACAGTAAACGGAATCGGACCAAAGGGTGGTCTGGGTATCTTAAGTGTTATGAGTGCAGATGATTTACGATTTGCCATTCTGGCAGATGATGCCAAAAGTATTTCAAAGGCACCGGGGATTGGTGCGAAAACAGCCAGCAAGCTGATACTGGAATTAAAGGATAAATTGAAAATAAAAGATGTGGTAGAGACAGCATTGGAAAGAGGCGTGGAAAAGTCTGATGGAATAAAAGAAAATCCTCACGGAAAAATGGTTTCTGAGGCGGTAGAGGCTTTGGTGGCATTAGGGTATCCTGCAACAGATGCCATGAAGGCAGTACGCCAGATTGATGTGTCAGAAGGAATGACCACAGAAGATTTACTGAAACTCAGCTTGAAGAATATGTAATGAGTAATAATAAGGTGAAAGGCTTCTGATAAAGCAACAGAAGAACTGGACATAAGGAAAATTAGGGAATGGCAGCATGGAGGCAAAAATGAAAAAACGAACCATAACAACAGAGTTTACTGTAGAGGATGAGAAGATAGAATCTACCCTGCGTCCACAACAGTTAAAAGATTACATAGGGCAAAAAAAAGTGAAGGAAAATCTAAAAATCTATATTGAAGCGGCAAAACAGCGTGGAGAGTCTTTGGATCACGTGCTTTTATATGGACCGCCGGGACTTGGAAAAACCACCTTGGCAGGAATTGTGGCAAATGAAATGGGAGTAAACCTGAAGGTTACTGCCGGGCCGGCTATTGAAAAGCCGGGAGAAATGGCAGCGATTTTAAGTAAGCTTCAAGATGGAGATGTGCTTTTTGTGGACGAGATTCATCGATTGAATCGTCAGGTAGAGGAAGTACTGTATCCGGCTATGGAGGATTATGTTATTGATGTGGTTATCGGAAAAGGTCCATCGGTACGTTCTATTCGCCTTGACTTGCCGAAATTTACCTTGATTGGAGCAACTACCAGAGCGGGAATGCTTTCGGCTCCGTTACGAGATCGTTTTGGCGTGGTTAATCGTTTAGAATTTTACACGCCAGAGGAATTGGCGAAGATTGTGTATCATTCTGCAGGAGTATTAAATGTAGAAATAGATAAGGAAGGGGCTATGGAGCTGGCAAGACGTTCCAGAGGAACCCCACGTCTGGCAAACCGCCTTTTGAAGAGAGTAAGGGATTTTGCCCAGATTAAGTACGATGGAAAGATTACCAAGGAAGTGACAGATTTTGCGCTGGATTTATTGGAAGTAGATAAATTGGGATTGGATAATACAGACCGGCAGATTATTATGACCATGATTCATAATTTCGGCGGAGGCCCGGTGGGATTAGAAACCTTGGCGGTTTCTATTGGAGAGGATGCAGGAACCTTAGAGGACGTGTATGAACCATACTTGGTGCAGAATGGTTTGATTCTTCGGACTCCAAGGGGACGAGTGGCATCTGATTTAGCATATAATCACTTTGGGATTATAAAAGAGGAAAATTAAAATATTGTGTAGCAAATGTATAGTAGAAAAAGTTCTATTTTTTCCAAGAAGAGGAAAGGAATAGAACTTTTTTTGCGTTATATAGACATAATTTGTGCTGTTAGAAGTTTTATCACCCAAAAGTGGGGACAAAAACCATAAAAATTAGGAACGTACGTTTGGAAATCCCATAAAAATTAAGAAATTATGAAAAAAGGGTTGATAAATTCCCAAAAAAATACTAAAATGAACAAGTAAGTGGAGGAAAGTGGGGGAAAGTGGTACAGAAATCCAAAAAAGTGGGGAGGCGGTGATAGTTTATGTTCATGGGACAATTTGAACACACAATTGATACCAAGGGCAGAACTATTGTGCCTGTAAAGTACCGTGAGGAACTGGGAGAAGAGTTTATCGTAACCTGGGGCGCTGACGGTTGTCTGTACTTATATCCACAAACAGAATGGCAGGAGTTTGTTAATCAGTTAAAAAAACTACCTTCCAACCAGAACACCAGAAAGATTCAGAGACAGTTTTTATCCATGGCGATGGAAGTGACTCTGGATAAGCAGGGACGTATTCTGATTCCGGCAAAGCTTCGTACCAGTGCAAATCTGGAAAAAGACTTAGTATTTATCGGTATGATGAATCGTGTGGAGATTTGGGATAAATCCACCCTGGAAGCACAGGATGACGCAGATGATGCTGTTAGTCTGGAGGATGCTATGGATGAACTGGGAATTTCCTTGTAGTAAGCAGATGGGAGGCCACGATGGAATTTAATCACAAGTCCGTATTACTGGATGAAGTAATGGAAGGTCTGAATATTCAGCCTGACGGAATATACGTAGATGGAACTCTTGGTGGAGCTGGTCATGGTAGTGAGGTCTGCAAACGACTGGGAGAAAAAGGACGATTTATTGGGATTGATCAGGATGCAGATGCTATTGCAGCCAGTACAGAAAGATTACGTCCCTATGGAGACCGTGTCCAAATAGTTCGCAGTAACTATGCAGATATGGTAAATGTACTTCGGGAATTAGGAGTAGAGAAGGTACACGGGATTACATTGGATTTAGGAGTTTCTTCCTATCAGTTAGATACCGTGGAAAGAGGTTTTTCCTATCGGGAGGATGCGCCCCTTGATATGCGCATGGATGACCGTCAGGAAATAACCGCAGCAACTGTAGTTAATGAGTATACAGAAAGCGAATTGTTTCATGTGATTCGTAAGTATGGAGAAGATAAATTTGCAAAAAATATTGCAAAGCACATAGTAGCAGAGCGGAGCAAAGCACCGATTCTGACCACAAAGCGGCTGGCAGAAATCGTAGACCAGTCTATTCCAATGAAAATGAAAAAGCAGGGAGGACATCCTGCAAAGAGAACATTTCAAGCGATACGTATTGAGGTGAATCAAGAACTGAATGTTTTAGAACAGAATATCAGTGATATGATTGATTTGCTGGCACCAGGTGGGAGATTTTGCATTATTACCTTCCATTCTCTGGAAGACCGTATTGTGAAAAATGCTTTTCGGGAAGCCGAGAACCCATGTACCTGTCCATCGAATTTTCCGGTGTGTGTATGTGGAAAGGAGTCCAAGGGTAAAGTGATTACGAGGAAACCGATGTTACCTTCTGACGAGGAGATGGAAATGAATCCCCGTTCGAAGAGTGCAAAACTTCGGGTGTTTGAGCATAAATGAGAAGCCGGCAGAGTCGGCACGACAAATTCTTGCGGATTGGGGGATCCGTGGTTTGTTGAATATGAGGCGGCGCGATACGGGCGCCGTCAGAATGCAATTGTGATAACCTGACATACTATTTATGTTAGGAATCCTGTAGATATAAGAAGCAAAAACGAAAGGAGATAGGAGGCAAAGGTATGGCAACAAGAACGAATTATCACCAAAGTACAAGCTATAGCAGCCGCAGCGGTTATACCCAGGGAAACTATAGACAGACTCGTTATACCCAGAATAGAACTACAAATGGACGTAGTGGATATGTTTATGGGAATGTTGCACATCAGCTGGAAGAAGTTCCGGAGAGAAGACAGCAGCCGGAGCGGAGAAAACGTACAAAAGTATATCCAAAACAGCGTCCAGTGGACATGCCATCTATTAGCGCAGGCTCTTTTGTGTTTTTAGTTGCAGCAGTAGCAGTTATTATGGTATTCTGTTTTCAATATTTAAAGGTGCAGTCTGGAATTACCCAGATGCAAAATGAAGCAGTTGCCTTGCAAAATGAGATTGCAGAGACTAAAATAGAAAATGAGGAAGCATATCGTAAGATTTCAGATTCAGTGGATTTATCCCAAGTGTATGAAATTGCCACAGGTGAACTGGGCATGACTCAGGCGGTGGACAACCAGGTATATACCTATGATAATAAGAAAAGTGATATGGTAAAACAGTATGGAGATATTCCGGAAGCTTCCAAATAATTCTATATATTACAGATAGGAATGAAATATATGAGTAGAAAAGCTTTAGATACCAGACACAGAATTAAACTTGGCACCCGCACAATGCGCATTCGATTGCTCATTGTGTTTGGTGTCATTATTTTGCTTTGTGGAGTTTTAACAGGAAGAATTATTTATCTCAATAAGGAAAAAGGAGATGAATATCAGAAAAAAATGCTGTCACA
Source organism: uncultured Jutongia sp. (assembly GCA_964511525.1). Lineage (GTDB taxonomy): Bacteria > Bacillota > Clostridia > Lachnospirales > Lachnospiraceae > Jutongia. Next base: position 3,680 of record CAZEFX010000040.1, on the reverse strand, counting down.
GCAAAGCTATGTCAGCAATGCTATTCAGTACAAAAGAGGAGATATTGTGGACAGGAATGGAAACACTCTGGCAGTAAGCCGGAAGGTGTACAACCTGATTTTGGACCCTCAAATGATTCTAAGCGAAAAGGAATATGCAGAGCCTACCAAGGAAGCCCTTTATAAGGTATTTGGTATTCAGGAGGAAGTGGTGGATGGGATATTGAAGGAAAATCCAACCTCCAGATATTACCAGATGAAGGATTTTAAGGCTTTGGACGTGGAATATGTAGAAGAAGTAGAAAAGCTGCAGGAAGAGGATAAAAATATTAAAGGCGTCTGGTTTGAGGATGAATATAAGAGAGAATATCCCTATTCTACAGTTGCCTGTGATGTCATTGGTTTTTGCTCGGAAACCAATACAGGTGCCTGGGGAATTGAAAATCAATATAATGAAGAGTTAAATGGAACCTATGGCCGCCGTTATGGATATTATGATTCTGAGCTGAATTTGATTCAGACAGTAAAGGCAGCTACCAATGGACATACTATAAAATCTACCATTGATGTTAATGTGCAGGGAATTATGGAACAGCATATTGAACGGTTTATGAATGAAATTGGTGCAAAAAATGTAGGCTGCATTATTATGGATCCAAATGATGGTGGAATTATTGCTATGGGTTCTGATCCGGTCTATGATTTGAATAATCCAAGAGATTTATCCAGATATTATTCCAAAGAAGAACTGGCGGTTATGTCAGAAGAGGATCAGCTAAATGCATTAAATGAAATCTGGAGAAATTATTGCATTAGTGATTCCTATGAGCCGGGATCAACTTTTAAACCAATGACCATCGCAGCTTGTCTGGATGAAGGAGTTGCAAGTAATAATAGTTCTTTTCGATGTGATGGTGCCCAGCAGGTGGCAGACCGTTATATAAAATGTGTGGCCCATCGTGTAGGAGGACATGGAAATATTTCTTTGTGTCAGTCTTTAATGGTTTCCTGTAACGATGCGATGATGCAGTTAGGGTCTTCTCTTGGAAAAACAAAGTTTTTGGATTATGTAAACCGTTTTGGATATGGAAGAAAAACAGGAATTGATTTACCGGGAGAAGCTACAGGTACTATCTTTAATATGGAAACCATGCATGAAACGGAATTGGCAACCTCTACCTTTGGTCAGAGTCAGACAGTTACCATGATTCAGATGGCATCTGCATTTTCAGCACTTGTAAATGGTGGAAATTATTATAAGCCTCATGTGGTAGAGGAAATTAGTACCGAATCTGGTGCAGTGGTTCAGTCTAATGATAATGTTTTAGAAAGTAAGGTTGTGACAGAAAAAGCTAGCAAGCTGCTTAGAAATTATCTGCTTAAGACAGTAAAGGAAGGAACTGCAAGTCCAGCTCAGGTAAAGGGTTACAGTGTTGGTGGAAAAACAGGAACAGCAGAAAAAGCTCCTCGTGGACAGGGAAATTATCTGGTATCTTTTTTGGGATGTGTTCCTGCTAAGAATCCGGAAATTGTAATTTATGTTGTTGTAGACGAACCAAATGTAGAGGATCAGGCCCATAGCACATATGCTACGGAATTTGCCAGTGATTTATTAGAGGATATTCTTCCATTGTTAGAAATCTATCCTAAGAAGAAGGTGAACTCTGATACTACAGAGGGAGCAGCAGAGGAAGGGGCAGAAGAAGAAGGAAAGAAGACACAAGGAATTCGTCTGCCATCTACCCAGAATGGAAATTCTATTTTAGAGGTTCCAGAAGGAGGATATGTGGATGGAGATTATACTATTGCCCAGGAGGCAGCGGATGGAAGTTCTGTTGGAACAGAAAGCACAGAAGGTACAGAAGAGAATACTACAGAGAATACCACAGCAGAAGAATAAAATGTTCTTTTCTATAATAAACTAGAAAGAATATGGAAGTGTGAGGTTGCTGTGTGAAGGATTTTTTGAAGCAAACCAAAACCAGTCTGAAACAAAGAATACTCTTTGTTTTTGTACTGGTTTCCTTCGTTCTGTTAGGGTTGGCGATTCGGTTGGGGTATCTTATGCTGGAAAGAGCAGATTATTATGGAGAAAGAGCAAAAGATGTACAACAGCGGCAAAGAACCATTAAAGCGGAGCGGGGTGTAATCTATGACAGAAATGGAACAGTGATTGCCGGAAATAAACCGGTTTCTACGATTTCTGTTATTCACAATCAGATTACAGAGCCGGAGAAGGTGATTTCTGTATTATCAGAGCTGTTGGAATTGCCTGAGGAAACGGTACGAAAAAGGGTAGAAAAGGTTTCTTCTATCGAAAAAGTAAAAACTAATGTTGATAAAGAAACCTCTGATAAAATCAGAGATATGAATCTGGATGGAGTAATGGTGGATGAAGATTATAAACGATATTATCCTTATCATGAATTGGCTTCTAAGGTCATTGGCTTTACCGGAGGGGATAATCAGGGAATTGTAGGTCTGGAAGTAAAATATGATGAATATTTACAGGGGACAGATGGAAATATTCTAACTACCACCAATGCAAGGGGCGAAGAGATTGAAGGGGAAGCAGAGGAAAGAATTGAGCCTGTGGCAGGCTGTAGTTTATACACTAGTTTGGATGTGAATATACAGACCTTTGCCCAGCAGGCAGCATGGAAGGTTATGAAGGCAAAAAATGCCAAAAGCGTCAGAGTAATTATGATGAATCCCCAGAATGGTGAGATTTATGCCATGGTCAATGTACCAGAGTTTGATTTAAATGATCCGTATACTTTAAATACAGAGACAGATAAAAAAATGTCAGAGAAGGAAAAAAACGATGCATTAAATCAAATGTGGAGAAACCCTTGTGTCAGTGATACCTATGAGCCGGGTTCCACCTTTAAGGTGATTACCTCCACAGCAGCATTGGAAAAGGGTGTGGTAAAGGTGGAAGACACCTTCCATTGTCCCGGATTTAAAATTGTAGAGGACCGACGTATCCGTTGTCATAAAACCACAGGCCATGGAAGTGAAACCTTTGCCCAGGGAGTACAAAATTCCTGTAATCCGGTATTTATGGAGGTTGGAGCCAGACTTGGAGTAGATGGTATGTTTGAATACCTGCAAAAGTTGGGCATAATGAAAAAGACGGGAATTGATGTTCCGGGAGAGGCAGCTACTATTATGCATCAGAAGGAAAATGTAAAGGCAGTAGAACTGGCTACTATTTCTTTTGGGCAGTCATTTCAGTTATCGCCGGTCCGATTATTATCTACCATTAGTATGATTATTAATGGAGGGACAGAGATTACTCCTCATTTTGGGGTAAGAATAGAAAGTAGTGATAAAACTGCTGTAAAAAAATTGGAATACGATACACAGGAAAATATAATATCAAAGCAAAATTCAGAGACTATGCGTATGCTGTTGGAATCTGTAGTTTCTGTAGGTTCTGGAAAAAAAGCATTTGTAGAAGGGTATCAGGTGGGAGCTAAGACCGGAACCTCTGAAAAGCTTCCCCGCAGCAGCAATAAGTATATTGCTTCCTGTATGGGATTTGCTCCGGCAGACAACCCAGTAGTAGCAGCTATTGTATTAATTGATGAGCCAGAGGGGATTTACTATGGAGGAACCATTGCAGCACCTGTGATTTCAGAGCTTTTAGATGATGTGTTACCTTATCTGGGAGTGGAGCGGGGAGAGATAGTAACTCC
>CAZEFX010000039.1:17749-25017 GCA_964511525.1 uncultured Jutongia sp. | reverse complement strand
AACACCTGGATTTACATTCGGTGCAAAAGAGAAGAAGCTGGGTATCCGTGGTTCTTCTACATACGAGTTAATCTTCCAGGATTGTAGAATTCCTAAGGATGCTCTCCTTGGTGCAAGAGGTAAGGGATTCCCTATCGCTATGCATACTTTGGATGGTGGCCGTATCGGTATCGCAGCACAGGCTCTCGGTCTTGCAGAGGGTGCATTAGAGAAGACTATCGAGTATACAAAGGAAAGAAAGCAGTTTGGCCGTGCAATCGCTGCTCAGCAGAATACACAGTTCCAGCTTGCTAATATGGCAACTCAGGTAGAGGCTGCTAAGAACCTTGTATACAAGGCTGCTATGAAGAAGCAGGAGTTCGCTAATGGTGCGAAGGTTTCTTACTCTGTAGAAGCTGCTATGGCAAAATTATTTGCTGCAGAGGTTGCTATGGAAGTTACTACCAAGTGTGTTCAGTTATTTGGTGGATATGGTTACATCAGAGAGTACGATGTAGAGCGTATGATGCGTGATGCTAAGATTACTGAGATTTACGAGGGAACAAGTGAAGTTCAGCGTATGGTAATCTCTGGTGCATTATTGAAGTAGCAAACACTATAGGCAATCTGTCTATACAGACGCAAAGCGGATGTGAAGCGTTGCTTATTAGTAAAAATACATCGTAAGAATAAAATAAAAGACAAGGAGTGACAATGCCGTGAAAATAGTAGTATGTGTAAAGCAGGTTCCAGATACCAAGGGCGGAGTTAAGTTTAATCCAGATGGTACTTTGGACAGAGGTGCAATGCTTGCCATTATGAATCCTGATGATAAAGCAGGTTTGGAAGCAGCACTGAGAATTAAAGAAGAAACAGGTGCAGAAGTTACTGTATTAACCATGGGTCTTCCAAAGGCTGAAGAAGTTCTTCGTGAAGCTATGGCTATGGGTGCTGATAATGGTATCCTTGTAACAGACAGAGTATTAGGTGGTGCTGATACATGGGCAACCTCTACCACTTTGGCTGGTGCACTTAGAAATATCGATTATGATTTAATTATTACAGGTCGTCAGGCTATTGATGGTGATACTGCACAGGTTGGTCCTCAGATTTCTGAGCATCTTGACCTTCCAGTAATTTCCTATGCTAAGGAAATTAAGATTGAAGGAGACAGTGTAGTAGTACAGCGTCAGTATGATGACAGATATCATATCGTAAAGGCTAAGATGCCTTGCTTGATTACAGCTCTTTCTGAGTTAAATGATCCTCGTTACATGACTCCAGGTGGAATTTTCGATGCATTTGAAAAGGAAATCACTGTATGGGGCAGAGCAGATCTTAAGGATGTAGATGATTCTAACCTTGGTCTTGCTGGTTCTCCTACAAAAATTGCTAAGGCATCCGATAAGGTTAGAAAGGGTGCAGGCGAGGTAGTTACTATGGATGGTGACGAAGCAGTATCCTATATCATGGGTAAATTAAAAGAGAAGCACGTAATCTAAGAATAAGAAAGAAAAGTGGTGACTAAAATGAATTTAGAAGCATATAAAGGTGTCTATGTCTATGCACAGCAGGTAGACAATGAGTTAAGCGGTATTGCTTTTGAATTGCTTGGAAAAGCAAAAGAGCTTGCAGCAGATTTGAGCACTGACGTTACAGCTGTATTGATTGGTTCTGATGTAAAGGGATTAGTTGATCAGTTAGCTGAGTATGGTGCTGATAAGGTTATCGTTGTAGACGATCCAGAATTAAAAGAGTACAGAACAGAGCCATATGCACATGCATTATCTTCTGTAATCAATGAGTACAAGCCAGAAATCGTTCTGGTTGGTGCTACAGCAATCGGTAGAGATTTAGGTCCTCGTGTATCTGCGAGAGTAGCTACAGGTCTTACTGCTGACTGTACAGTACTTGAGATTGGTGATTTCCCAATCAACCCTATTCCAAATCAGGAGCAGAAGCACAATCAGCTGCTTATGACCCGTCCTGCATTTGGTGGTAACACAATTGCAACAATTGCTTGTCCGGATACTCGTCCTCAGATGGCAACTGTTCGTCCTGGTGTTATGCAGAAGATTGAGCCAATTGCTGGTGCTAAGGCAGAAGTAATTGAGTACAATCCTGGATTTACTCCAAACAACAAGTATGTTGAAATCGTTGAAATCGTAAAAGAGATTTCTGATACAGTAGACATCATGGAAGCTAAGATTCTTGTATCTGGTGGACGTGGTGTTGGAAGTGCTGAGAACTTCAAGATGCTTCAGGATTTAGCTGATGCTATCGGTGGTACAGTAAGCTGTTCTCGTGCCGTTGTAGATAATGGCTGGCTTCCAAAAGAGTTACAGGTAGGTCAGACAGGTAAGACAGTTCGTCCTAATGTATACTTCGCTATTGGTATCTCTGGTGCAATCCAGCATACAGCAGGTATGGAAGAGTCTGATATTATCATCGCAATCAACAAGGATGATACAGCTCCTATCTTCGATGTAGCTGACTACGGTATCGTAGGCGACTTAAATAAGATCGTTCCAAAGCTTACAGAGGAATTAAAAAAAGTTGTTAAATAATCATTTGCGTTAGTTTGTAAAAGATTAGATAATGTAACATCACCATCTATTTCAACATGCCCTAAGGTATGTGAGATAGATGGTGTTTTTTATCAAATAGGAAATTCCTCCTATTCGATAAAAGGATTGATAGAAGTATTCTAATGACGACTTTGAAGGAGAAAAATATAGAATGGAAGAGAAAATGAAAAAGTGTGAATTGTATTTAAAAAAGTATAGAAAACTAATACCTACTTTGATATATCCCTTTGCAGTAGCACTTTATTTTGTGTCGATGATTTTTTGGCAAGATAGTACTTGGTATAAGATGATTGTGGGATGTGGTTTGGAAATTATTTCTTTGATTATTATCATAACCTTTCCACTGGTTGGTTTGATTTGTAATTTGAACATCGGTCATCAAATAAAAAAAGAACAATGGGACTATTTGGAATTATTAGAAGTAAATATGTTGATAAAATGTATTCAAATTCCTGCATACATCGTGATTTTTCTTCTTGGACTTGCTTTTTTGCTTACTATTTTCACTTTTGCATTCTCATTTTTTCTAGTGATTTTAGATTGTTTTGGCGTGTTTTTGTCAGGAATGGTGGCTTCAATGGCTATTAAGCGGTCTGTGTCAGAAGGAGTAATAAGTAAGGGAATTGCGTTTTTATGCAAAATCGGATCATTTATTTTTTGTTTTGATGTAATTATTGCAATTATTTTGTATATTACAGAAAAAGAGAACGCAAAGAAAATTACTTCAAAAACTTTGTCAGAGAAAAATGGTTGTGAAAATTAGATTATTTCGATATACTATAGCATAGTTTTTATTATAAATAAGAGCAGAAAAGATGGCTTGCCTATAGAAATAATGACGATATTTAAGGTATAATCCTTGTCTTTGCTCATAGGAAAGGAAGAGAAGAAAGTGTTAGAATTTTTGAAATCATTATTATTTGGAATTGTGGAAGGTATTACAGAGTGGCTTCCTGTCAGCAGTACCGGACATATGATTTTGCTGGATGAGTTTGTTCAATTGTCAATGTCAGAGGCTTTTAAAGAAATGTATATTGTAGTGATTCAGTTAGGAGCAATATTAGCAGTAGTGCTTCTGTTCTGGAACCAGCTTTGGCCTTTTACTACTCCGGAAAAGGGATGGATTAAAAAGGATATTTTTTCCATGTGGATAAAGATTGTAGTAGCCTGTGTTCCGGCGGTTATTGTTGAATTAGCTTTTGGCGATTGGTTAGAAGCAACATTTTATAATTATATTACCGTATCAGTAATGTTAATTTTGTTTGGTATTCTTTTTATTATTGTGGAGAATTGGAATAAAAACAGGGAGTCAAAGATAAATTCCATTGCTGGAATTACCTATCAGCTGGCATTTATGATTGGTGTATTTCAGTTGATTGCGGCTGTTTTTCCGGGAACCTCCCGTTCAGGTGCGACCATTATCGGTGGTTTGGTTTTAGGACTTTCCCGTACCATTGCGGCAGAATTTACTTTTTATCTTGCAGTACCGGTTATGATAGGGGCGAGCTTTATTAAATTATTGAAATTTGGTTTTCATTTTACACCGATGGAAGCAGGAGTTTTGGCAGTGGGAATGATTTCCTCTTTTTTGGTGTCTGTATTTGTCATTCGTTTTTTGATGGGATATATTAAAAAGCACGATTTTAAGGTGTTTGGGTGGTATCGTATCGTGTTAGGGATTTTGGTTTTGGCTTGTTTTGCTTTCTTTTTATAGGAAGAAAAAAACAAAAAACTATGAAATTTTTATGACTTTTACGAAGAAAATTTGACAGATGCTTTTTTGGGGATTAAGATATAGAGGAGTGTATCATGGGGAGGAAAAGCAGATAGGAGGATTATCATGGATTTTCGAAGAATCGACCAGAATACAGTACAATGCATTCTAACAGAAGAAGAGATGAATGCGTACGGATTTCAAGTAGAAGATTTCTTTTCTAATCAGGAAAAATCCAGAGATTTTTTAGAACATATAGTAGAAAGAGCGGAGGAAGAGGTTGGCTATCAGGCTAAGGGTGGTATGGTTTCTATGCAGATTATGAAAATGCCCAATAATGATTTATGTATTACTTTTTCTGAGCATGATAAAGAAGAAAGTGTTATGAATATGTTGCAGCATATTCAGCAGCTAGCAGGGATGCTAGAAGGAAATCGAAGTTTACATAGTGAAGCTATGCAACAGGATATTTCAGACGCTTCTGAGACGGAAACTCAGCCAGAGATGGATGAGGAGTACAAAAAGCATATGGAGCAGGTTTTAAAGCGTAAGCAGGAAAAGGAAAAGCAGGACATTATTGCTACAAGAGTTTACCGTTTTGAAACATTACGTTCTTTAGAACAATTTGCTGCTTCTGTGGAATTAGAGAAGCCAATTACCAGTACAGTGTACAAAGACGATATTGAAAATGTATACTATTTATTGGTAAAGAAGGGAAGATTAAAGTTAGAAGAGTATAAGCTGCTCTGTGAGAGGATTGCGGAATTTGGTGTATTATCCTCCAAACAGACCTATGTAGAACAGTACTGCAAGGAACATTTTTCTGTATTAATTCCAAAGCAGGCGATTCGTATTTTAAAACAAATAGAGACAGGAATGTAAGGAAATAAGAATGAAGTATGATTTTGATTTAGATGAGCGCCGAATTTCTAAACAAACGGTGATAAAGATATTAATCACTTTGGTAGAGGCAATCATTGTTGTATTTGCTGCATATGCCATTACCCATTATGGATTGGTAACTATGACAGTTTCTGGAGAATATATGAGTCCTACCTTAAAGGATGGAGATTCTATTTTGATTAATAAAATGTCCTATAAGATTCATTCTGTAAAACGAAATGATGTGGTAGTAGTTCAGGTAGATGGTTCTGAGCATAGTTATTTTACTTTAAACCGTGTAATTGGATTGCCGGGAGAAACCGTGCAGATAAAAGAAGGAACCGTATATATTAATGGAAAAGAACTAGAGGAAAAACTAGAATTTCCTTTAATTGAGAATGGTGGGCTGGCAATAGAAGAGATTCAGCTGGAAGACAATGAGTATTTTGTGTTAGGAGATAACCGAAACGAATGTGAAGACAGTAGAAATGCCAATGTAGGTAATATTATAGAAAAAGATGTGGTTGGTAAGGCATGGATGAGGTTGAATTCTTTTACATTTGTGGGAATGATAGACAATTTTGCCAAGGAAGATGCTGGCAGTGAAGAAAGTGAATAGGAAGGTCGAAAATATGCAGTTTCAATGGTATCCAGGTCATATGACCAAGGCAAAAAGAGCCATGCAGGAGGATTTAAAATTAATTGATGTTATTATTGAGTTAGTAGATACTCGTATTCCATTAAGTAGTAAAAATCCAGACATTGACCCTTTAGCTAACGGAAAATCCAGAATTATTTTATTAAATAAATATGATTTGGCAGATAATAAAGTAACTCAGGAATGGGTGAAATATTATGAAGAAAAAGGATTCTTTGTTCATTTGGTGAATTCCAAGCAGGGAAAGGGTGTAAAATCAGTACATGATGTCATTCAGAAGGCTTGTAAGGAAAAAATCGAAAGGGATCGTAGACGAGGAATTTTGAATCGTCCGATTCGCGCTATGATAGTAGGAATTCCTAATGTGGGAAAATCAACCTTTATTAATAGCTTTGCAGGAAAAGCCTGTGCCAAAACTGGAAATAAGCCGGGAGTAACGAAAGGAAAACAGTGGATTCGACTAAATAAAAATGTAGAATTGCTGGATACACCGGGTATCCTTTGGCCGAAGTTCGAGGATCAGACGGTAGGACTTCGTTTGGCATTTATAGGTTCTATTAAGGATGATTTATATAATATTTATGAGCTTAGTTTGTTGTTGATGGATTATTTACAGCAGGAATATCCAAAGGCAATTCCAGACTTTTATCAGATTGAAGCAGCAGAGGACAATGCGGTTTTATTAAGTCGTATTGCAGAAAGAAGGGGATGCCTCAAAACAGGAGGCGAATTTGATTTAGATAAGGCAGCAAAATATCTTGTGGATGATTTTAGAAATGGTAGACTTGGAAAGATTAGTTTAGAACATCCTGTAGAGTAAACTGCTTTTCGGAGGGGAAAAATATGTATGACGAGGATTTGATTGAGGACAGTCTTGCATTTGTAAAGGGATTGAAGAGCGTATATAATGCAGGGGAAGAAAATGCAACATCTAATATCGGTGCATCAAAAAGTGAAAATAAAATATCGAATCAGAATACTGTAGGTGTGCAGCCACAGGCAAGACCCATAGTACCACAGACTCAAGCACAGCCACAGGCAAGACCGGTAGCACCGCAGCCACAGGTTCAAGCTCAGGTTCAGGCACAGCCACAGGCAAGACCAGTAACACCACAGCCACAGGTTCAGGCACAGCCACAGGCAAGACCAGTAGCACCACAGCCACAGGTTCAAGCGCAGGGTCAAGTACAGCCACAGGCAAAGCCAGCAGCACCACAGCCACAGGCAAGACCAGTAGTGCCACAGCCACAGGTTCAAGTACAGCCACAGACAAGACCGGTAGCACCACAGCCACAGGTTCAAGCGCAGGTTCAGGTACAGCCACAGACAAGACCGGTAGCGCCACAACCACAGGTTCAAGCTCAAACTCCGGTACAGCCACAGGCAAGACCGGTAGCACCACAACCACAGGTTCAAGCTCAAGCTCCGGTACAGCCACAGACAAGAC
>CAZEFX010000039.1:0-17649 GCA_964511525.1 uncultured Jutongia sp. | reverse complement strand
CGGTAGCGCCACAACCACAGGTTCAAGTACAGCCACAGGCGAGACCGGTAGCACCGCAGCCACAGGCAAGACCGGTAGCGCCACAACCACAGGTTCAAGTACAGCCACAGGCGAGACCGGTAGCACCACAGCCACAGGTTCAAGCTCAGGTTCAGGCACAGCCACAGGTTCAAGCTCAGGTTCAGCCACAGCCACAGGCAAGACCGGCAGCGCCACAGCCTCAAGTACAACCACAGGTTCCGGTACAGCCACAGGCAAGACCAGTAGCGCCACAGCCACAGGTTCAAGCTCAGGTTCAGGTACAGCCACAGGCTCAAGCTCAGGTTCAGCCTCAGATAAAGCAGACAGTACCACAACAAATAGAGAAAAACGAATCTTCTGTTGCGGATGAAGCAATTGAAAGGTTAAAGGCGAAACGTAAGGCGGAACAGGAAGCAAAGCAAGTAGAAGCAGCGGCAAAACAGAATTCTGAACTTGCTGCAGAAGCAGAAACCATTCGTGAGCTTCCAGCAGAAGATAAGCATACATATGAAATAACAATTAAATTCGATTTTGATAGTATTAAAAAATTAGGAAGAAAATTAAAAGAAAAAATCACTCCAGAAGCTCGCACATTAGAGGATGTAAATGCAGCAATGGAAGAGAATCGTCAGATTCAGGCGGAAAAGGAGCAGCAGGAACCGAAATCCTTTTCTGATACCAGTAAAGAAATGGCGGTAAAAGCAAAAGAAACCATTAGTAAACTTCCAAAGCTTGCTGCTAAAAAAACAGAAGCTGTATCCGGGGAAGCAATGGAAACCGGGGATGCAGTAGATGCAGAAATTAAGACGCTGGAAGGTAATGATTCAAAGAGTAAAATTGCAGGAAGAATAGAAGATGTGAAAGATTTTATGACACCAAAGGTTTCTTTTGCATCACATTTTCTGACCAATGCTATAATTTTAGTATTTTGTGTAGTTATTGCGTTTTTCTTTGCGTCCTTTGTCACAAATTATGTGGCACATCAGACTACAGTAGAGGGTGAATCCATGGAACCAACCTTGGCAGATGGAGATACTGTTATTATCCAGAGGATGAGTTATTACTTTTCAGAGCCAGAGCGTTTTGATGTAGTAGTATTTCCTGTAACTTACGATGATCCAGCAGAAAATAATACCTATTACATAAAGCGTGTGATTGGAATGCCGGGTGAATCTGTTCAGATTATTGATGGTAGTGTATACATAGATGGCGAAAAGCTAGAGGATGATAAATATGCATTATCAGATATTTTAGATGCCGGTATTGCTTCTTCACCTGTAGTTTTAGGAAAAGACCAGTATTTTGTTATGGGTGATAATCGAAACATGAGTACGGATAGTAGAAATTCTTATGTTGGACTGGTAAATCGAAGGGACATTATAGGTGAAGCATGGATTTGTACTTGGCCTTTAAATCATTTTGGCAGCTTAAAACGATAAATAGAGAAGAGGAACGAAATGAAAAAATCCATTCAGGAAATAAAACAGGAGTTAGAGGTTGTTGCTTCAGAAAAGCTACCCCAGCTTTTAGAGGAATATAAAAAGGATGAAAGAAAAGGTGTTCAGAATTTAGTTGCCCGATATTTTAAGGAGCAGGAAAAGCTGAAACAGGAAATGCAGCGTCTGGAGGTAATGAAACAATTTGAAGTAAAGTATAGCAATTCCTATTCTGCCATTTGTGGCGTGGACGAGGCTGGAAGAGGTCCTTTGGCGGGACCGGTAGTGGCAGGAGCGGTTATTTTGCCCTCAGATTGTACTATACTATATCTCAATGATTCTAAAAAGCTGAGTGCTGTGAAACGAGATCAGTTATTTGATGAAATTAAAGAAAAAGCCATTGCCTATGGCGTTGGAATTGTGTCACCAGAGCGGATTGATGAAATAAATATTTTGCAGGCAACCTATGAAGCAATGCAGCAGGCTATTGCCAATATGTCTGTAAGTCCGGATATGCTATTGGTGGATGCAGTTACCATTCCTAATATTTCAGTAAAGCAGGTAGGTATTATTAAAGGAGATGCAAAAAGTGTTTCCATTGCTGCTGCCAGTATTTTAGCTAAGGTAACAAGAGATCGTTTAATGGTGGAATATGACAGTTTGTTTCCAGAGTATGGATTTGCCGGTCATAAAGGCTATGGTTCTGCAAACCATATTGAAGCCATTAAAAAGAATGGTCCATGTCCAATTCATCGAAAAACATTTATAAAAAATTTTATATAAGTAATGTAGAAGGTGAAGCATAGAATAATCCTATCTTATGAAAGGAGGAGTTACATGGAACAGCAGGAAGAGTTTCAGTATTTTCGGAATCCGAAAAAAGAAAAGAAAACGGCTATCGCTTTGGAATACGAACCAGCGAAAGATCAGGCTCCTAAGGTAATTGCCTCCGGACAGGGTTTTTTAGCAGAAAAAATAATTGATGTTGCGAAGGAATCAGAGATTCCTGTGCATCAGGATGAAAAACTTGCCAGAAGCTTGAAGGAAATTGAGATAGGAGAATATATTCCCCCAGAGCTATATCAGGTAGTGGCAGATGTGCTGGTGTTTGTTGATGCTATGGATAAGATTAAGGGAAAGGTAATGGATAAATCAAAAAATCATTCCGATTCCTTTTTGAAAAAAATGTAAAGGGAAAGAAAGGCGTAATATGGTGAGAGGGAATAAACGGGAAATTGGGACGGCTTATGAGAAACAGGCTGTCCTTTTTTTACAGAGACAGGGCTATGACATTGTTCAGACTAATTTTCGCTGCCGTTGTGGTGAAATTGATATTATTGCCAAGGATAGGGAGTATTTTGTATTTGTTGAGGTAAAATATCGAAGTGATATACAAAGTGGAAGTCCTTTAGAAGCAGTAGATAATCAGAAGCAACGAAAAATCATTCAGACAGCAAAGTATTATTTGTATTCTCATGGATTAGGGGAAGAGATTCCATGTCGGTTTGATGTGATTGGAATCTGTCAGAACAAAATAACCTTAATAAGAAATGCCTTTGAGGTATAAAATCAGGGAAAGGGAAACAGTGATGAAGTGGAAATGTAAGACGATTATGGAATTAAAAAAAGAGAATAAGCCATATGCAGAGTATTATTCTGGAGAGGAGGTTTATCTGGATGAGACGAAGGAGGTGCCTTTTCTTCGTTTTTCTGCCTGCAAAGAAATGCCATGGATGGATTTAGCCTTTTCCACTAGAGCCGGAGGCGTTAGCGAAGGCTATCTTTCCAGTCTGAATCTGGGTTGGGACAGAGGAGAGCCAAGAGAAAATGTGTGTGAAAATTATAAGAGGGTATGTAAGGCTTTAGGGGGTGATTACAGGAAGCTGGTTCTTTCGGATCAGATTCATGAAACGAAGGTGGTTTATGCAGAGGAAAGTCTTTGTGGTGGAGAAAACATAGAAAAGAAATTAAAGGGCGTGGATGGCTTGGTGACGGATAAGCCGGGACTGATTCTTGCTACCTCCTATGCAGATTGTGTTCCCTTGTTCTTTTTGGATGATAGAAAAAAGATAATTGCATCCTCCCATTCCGGCTGGAAAGGAACTGTTGCGAAAATCGCAGAGGAAACCATTGATAAAATGAAAGAAATGGGAAGTGATTGTAAGGATATTGTTGTAGTGGTAGGTCCCTCTATTTGTCAAGAATGCTATGAGGTTAGTGAGGATGTAGCACAGCAGTTTCTGGAAGCTTATGGAGAAAAAGCGGGAAAGGATATTCTGAAAAAAGGAAGAGTTATGCCAGATGGTGAGCAGAAATACCAGTTGGATTTATGGGCAGCTAACTGGCATCAATTAAAGCAGGCTGGGCTTCTGGAAGAAAATATTCACATTTCTGGACTTTGTACCTGTTGTAATCCGAAGTTTCTGTATTCTCATCGGGCTTCCCAAGGAAAACGGGGGAACTTAAATGGATTTATCCGAATTTTATAGTATAAAGTTAGAATCTCCGCGGTTGCTTTTTTATGTTCTTTATGATATAAAGAAACATGTTGTATAAAAATCAGATTTCTTGGAAGTAAAAAGGAATTTGACAAAATTGGAGGTATTATATTGAGAAGAGTAAGTAAATGTGCAGTTGCACTTACCTTATGTGCAGCAATGATTTTTTCTGGCGGCTGCGGGAAGAATAAGAAAGAGGAAGGCTCTGATAAAAAAGTAACATCTGGTGAGGCGTCCATCACCTTAGGAGAATATAATCCGGTTACTTTGAAAAAAGCAGACGTGGATGAGTATGTTCAGGGACAGATTGACCAGACCTTAGCAGAATATACAGAGTATAAGAAGGTAAAAAAGGGCAAGGTAAAAGATGGTGATATTGTTAATATCTACTATGTAGGAAGAATGAATGGAAAGAAATTTCAAGGTGGTTCCTGTACCCCAGAGGATATGCCGGAAGGCTATAATCTGGAGATTGGTTCCAATTCTTTTATTGATGGCTTTGAAGAAGGCTTGATAGGAGCCAAGGTAGGAGATACCGTAAAGGTAAATACTACATTCCCGGATGAATATCCAAACAATCCAGATTTTGAAGGAAAGAAAGCAGTATTTACTGTTACCATTAATTATATTCAGGGCGAGGCCATTGTACCAGAAGTAACAGATAAGTTTGTAAAAACATATCTGACTTCTTATAAATCTGCTGAAGATTATAAGAATACTCTTCGGGAACATGCCATTAAAGAACTGGCATGGAGTAAGGTATATGAGGAAACCAAAATTGAAGAGTATCCAGAGGCTGAGGTAGAGGAAATGTATAACCAATTATACACTTCTATCACTTATTATCTGGAGCAGAATAGTTATACTCTGGATGATTATCTGGAAAGTCAGCAGACCACAGAAGACGCATTTAAGGAGCAGTTAAAATCCACTGCTAAGGAGGATGTTGGAAGAATTTTAATTTGCAAAAACATTGCAGAGGCAGAAGGATTATCTGTAACGGATGAAGAGTACGATAAGGAATTAGAAGAGTTTATTACTAGTTATAATGTGGAAGATGAAGCGGCATTAAATGAACTGTTCCAGAATTATTATGGCACAGATGCCAAATCTATCATTGTGGATGACATGCTGTTTCAGAAAGTAAAAGATTTTCTCGCAGAGAATGCAAAAGAAGAATAATCTCACTGTAGGCAGGGATTGGAAAAGAAAGGATTACGTGCATGAAAGGTCATAAAATATCAGATATTGTACCTGGAAGCATAGCAGAGGAAATGGAGATTGCCCCAGGCGATCTCCTTTTATCTGTTAATAACCATGAGTTGGTAGATGTGTTTGATTACCACTATTTGGTGAACGAAGAGTACATTACCGTTTTAATTGAAAAGCCGGATGGGGAACAATGGGAACTGGAAATTGAAAAGGATTTTGATGAGGATTTAGGACTGATATTTGAGCAGGCATTGCTGGATGAATACCATTCCTGTCGGAATAAATGTATCTTTTGCTTTATTGACCAGATGCCACCGGGCATGAGAGAAACCTTATATTTTAAGGATGATGATGCGAGACTTTCTTTTTTGCAGGGAAATTATGTGACTTTAACGAATATGTCCGAAAAGGACATTGATCGGATTAAGCGGTTCCATTTGGCTCCCATTAATGTTTCTGTCCATACCACCAATCCAGAGCTTCGTTGTAGGATGCTGAACAATCGTTTTGCAGGAGAAGCCTTGGATAAAATGTTTGAGCTGGCAGAGGCTGGTATCGAAATGAACAGCCAGATTGTGCTTTGCAAGGGATGGAATGATGGAAAGGAACTGGATCGCAGTATTGAAGATTTAGGGAAGCTATATCCAAGTATGCAAAGCTTGTCTGTGGTTCCTATGGGAATGACAAAGTACCGGGAAGGGCTGGTTCAGGTGGAGAAATTTCAAAAGACGGATGCCATTGCTTTTCTAGAGCAGGTTCATGGCTGGCAGGAGAAATTTCTGGAGAAATATGGTACTCGTTTTGTTCATGCCAGTGATGAATGGTATCTGATGGCAGAGCAGGAAATACCGGATGCAGATTATTATGAAGGCTATGGACAGATAGAAAATGGAGTAGGAATGGTTCGCTCTTTTCTGGATGAATGGAAAGAGGCGCTAGAGGAATGGAGAGAGATTCGGGAGAACAGGACAGAAGAAAAGGGCGAAGAATCAATGACTCGGAATTCCATTGAGGTTTCCTGTGTTACAGGGCGTTTATTTGGACCAATTTTGCAGCAATGTGCCAGAGAGCTGGAGGCGTTGGATAGCAATATTTCTGTTCATGTCTATCCAATCCGTAATGATTTTTTTGGAGAAGACATTACCGTGGCCGGTTTAGTCACAGGACAGGATATTATAGCTCAGTTAAAAGGACAAAAATTGGGACAGTATTTAATGATTCCAATGACCATGCTTCGTAGTGGAGAAGAAGTTTTTCTGGATGATATTACTGTTTCTCAGCTGGCACAAGATTTACAAATCGACACGATTATTGTAAAATCAGATGGGAGATCCTTTTTTGAGGGAATTATGCAAGAAGGATATTAGAGATAGAGAAATTGGAGGTAGAATATGAGCAGACCGATTGTAGCCATTGTAGGTCGTCCTAACGTGGGAAAGTCTACTCTGTTTAATATGATGGTAGGAGAGCGTATTTCTATTGTAAAGGATACGCCAGGCGTTACCAGAGATCGTATTTATGCAGATGTTACATGGCTTAATTATAGTTTTACATTGATGGATACTGGTGGAATTGAGCCAGACACCAATGATTTAATGCTTCGTCATATGAGAGAGCAGGCAGAGATGGCAATTGAAATGGCGGATGTAGTACTTTTTCTGGTGGATGGAAAAACTGGTGTAGTGGATGCGGACTATCAGGTAGCAGACATGCTTCGGAAATCCCAGAAAAAGATAGTGCTTGTGGTAAATAAAATTGACAACTTCGATAAACAGATGATGGACGTATATGAGTTCTATAATCTGGGAATTGGAGAGCCTCATCCCGTATCTTCTTTAGGAAAACTGGGTGTGGGGGATATGCTGGATGAAATCGTACATCTTTTCCCTGAGAATCTGGAGGAGGAAGAGGACGAGCGTCCACGAGTGGCTATTGTTGGTAAACCAAACGTAGGAAAATCTTCCATTATCAATAAGCTGCTTGGAGAGAACCGTGTCATTGTATCGGATATTGCAGGAACTACCCGTGATGCTGTAGATACAGCTATTACATGGGAAGGTAAGGAATATGTCTTTATTGATACGGCAGGACTTCGTCGAAAAAATAAAATCAAAGAAGAGATTGAACGTTATAGTATCCTGCGAACGGTATCCGCTGTAGAGCGGGCAGATGTGGTAATGCTGGTGATTGATGCCCAAGAGGGAGTAACCGAGCAGGATGCCAAAATCGCAGGAATTGCCCATGACCGCGGTCGTGGTATGATTATTGTGGTAAATAAATGGGATGCGGTAGAGAAGGATAACAATTCTGTAAAAGAGTATACCCATAAGATTCGCATGACCTTATCTTTCCTGCCATATGCAGAGATTATGTTTGTTTCTGCCAAGACAGGACAGCGTCTTCCAAAGCTGTTTGATTCTTTGGAAATGGTGATTCAGAATCATTCCCTGCGAATTGCTACCGGTGTATTAAATGATATTTTGACCGAAGCAGTAGCAATGCAGCAGCCACCTTCCGATAAAGGACGTCGCTTGAAGATTTTCTATATGACTCAGGTTAGTGTAAAGCCGCCAACCTTCGTTATTTTTGTAAATGATAAGCAGCTAATGCATTTTTCCTATACCCGTTATATAGAGAATAAAATCCGGGAAGCCTTTGGATTTGCAGGAACACCATTAAAATTTATTATAAGGGAACGAAAAGAAAAAGATTGATAAAGAATGAACACAGGAGGAACGAATCGATATGTTAGCTCATGTAATTTGTTTAGTAATTGGCTACTTCTGCGGATGTATCTCAGGAGGATATTTAGTAGGAAGAGCCTATCATATGGATATCCGTACCAAGGGAAGTGGAAATGCGGGTACCACCAATGTGTTGCGTAATTTAGGAAAGGGTCCTGCACTTCTTACTTTTTTGTGTGATTTGGCAAAAGCAATTATTCCTATTTTAGTAATTCGGCTGGCAATTAATCCAGAGGACTGGTATCTTTGGTGTCTGTATTGTGGATTAGGGGTGGTGCTTGGTCACAACTATCCATTTTATCTTGGATTTAAGGGAGGAAAAGGAATTGCCGTTACTGCGGCAGTGGTACTTTCTGCTTGTAATCCATGGGTGATTCCCTTTGGATTAACTATTTTTATTGCTGCCGTTGCCATTACCCGTTATGTATCGGTAGGTTCTTTGCTGGTGGCATGGTATATTCCGGTAAATACTTTCCTATGGCATAAGGAAGATCCTCTTTTCATACACATGATGGTAATCAGCTTGTTATTTACCGCATTTGCTTATTTTCAGCATCGCCAGAATATTGTCCGCTTAATTCATGGAAATGAAAATAAGCTTTGGGGGGATAAGAAGAAAGAGGAGTCTGAAACCAATCCAGATAGCAATTAAGACAAGAGCGAAAAAATAGGAGGATGAAAGCATGAGCAAGGTTAGTTTTTTAGGAGCAGGAAGCTGGGGAACTGCATTAGCAATTATGCTGGCGAAAAGTGGACATGAGGTTACACTTTGGTCTGCGGTAGAGTCGGAAGTAGATATGCTGGTGGAAAACAGAGAACACAAGCATCGTCTGTCGGGAGTGAAGCTGCCGGATTCCATTCAGTTGACGAAGGATTTGGAAACCGCCTGTAAGGGCTTTGATTTAATCGTATTTTCTGTGGCATCTCCTTTTGTACGCCAAACAGCCAAAAATGCCAGTGGTTATATAGTGGAAGGACAAAAAATTGTTAATGTGGCAAAGGGCATTGAGGATGATACCTTAAAAACTCTTCGGGATGTAATTCTGGATGAGATTCCACAGGGGGATGTGGCGGTTTTGTCTGGTCCTAGTCATGCAGAAGAGGTAGCAGTGGGTGTTCCTACTACGGTTGTAGTTGGTTCGGGAAATGAAGAGACTGCTTCTCTGATTCAGGAAATCTTTATGAATGAACGTTTTCGTGTATATACCAGTTCAGATATTATCGGAATCGAGCTGGGTGGTTCTTTGAAAAATGTCATTGCGCTTGCAGCCGGGGTTATTGATGGTCTTGGATTTGGTGATAATACCAAGGCAGCATTAATGACTCGTGGAATTGCAGAAATCAGTCGTCTTGGAGTGAAAATGGGTGGAAAGATGGAAACCTTTTTAGGTCTTTCCGGCATCGGTGATTTGATTGTTACCTGTACCAGTGAGCATAGCCGGAATCATACTGCCGGATATTTAATCGGAAAAGGATATTCTGCTGACGCTGCCATGAAGGAAGTAAAGCAGGTAGTAGAAGGCGTTTATTCTGCTAAGGCGGCATTGGCTCTTGCTGAGAAGTATGAAGTAAGTATGCCCATTGTGGAGCAGATTAATAAAGTGTTATTTGAGAATCAATCAGTAATGGACGCTATAAATGAACTATTGGTGAGAGAAAGATGTAATGAATATTCCGGTCTGGGCTGGGAGGAATAGTTTGTCTTGCCCTATCATATTCTAGTAAAAAAGAAATGGAGTTTAGAATATGGAGGGACAATCAGAAGAATTTATTAGCCGTCAGCAAAAGATTGCAGCGGCAAAAGAAGCATTTCAGGGGAATCAGCCATCAACCCTTTCCTATGGTAATTCTTATGGAAGGGAAATGGAAAGGATGGATATTAAGGAACCCCAGGAGGAATTACAAAAAAGGCATACCTTTCGTCTTCTGCGCATGATGGCGGCGGGAATGCTTTTTTTCCTTTTAGTCATTGCTTTTTCCAATGGATTTTCTTATCATGGATTTAATCAAGAGTATGTTCAGGAAATATTAAATGATGAAACTACTTGGAACCGCTTGCAATGCAAGGTACAGGAATTGTATCATTTGATGGAAGATAAATGGAAGGATACTGGGGAAAATTGATTTTCTAGAACCGAAGAAAGGAAGTAGTAAAATAAATATGAGTATGAGAAAATTGGCGTTGTCGGATGAGATTTTATTATCCGTGGAAAAGCCTGCAAGATACATTGGTAATGAAATTAATATGGTAAAGAAAGACCCTGCAAAGGTGGATATTCGCTTTTGTATGTGTTTTCCAGATGTTTACGAAATCGGAATGTCCCATTTGGGAATTCAGATTTTATATGATATGTTTAATCAGTGGGATGACATTTATTGTGAGCGAGTATATTCTCCATGGGTGGATTTAGACCGGATCATGCGGGAAAAGAACATTCCTCTTTTTGCGTTGGAGACTCAGGAGCCGGTGAAGGATTTTGATTTTTTGGGAATCACCTTGCAGTATGAAATGTGCTATACTAATATTTTACAGGTGTTAGATCTGGCTCAGATTCCATTAAAATCCTGTGACCGTACTTTAGAGCATCCCTTTGTTATTGGTGGAGGTCCTTGTTCCTATAATCCAGAGCCAATCGCAGACTTTTTTGATATGTTTTATATTGGGGAAGGAGAGACTGTTTACCGCCAGCTTATGGACTGTTATAAAGAGTGGAAAGCCAGTGGGAAGGATCGAGTAGAGTATTTGAAAATGGCAGCACAGATTCCGGGAATCTATGTACCCATGTTTTATGATGCAGAATACTATGAAGATGGAACCTTAAAGAACTTTACTGCCAATACTCCAGAAGCACCAGAAAAGGTAGTAAAGCAGGTGCAAATGGATTTGGCAAATACATTTTATCCAGAAAAGCCATTGGTGCCTTATATTAAAGTGACACAGGACCGAGTGGTGCTGGAGATACAGCGAGGCTGCATCCGAGGCTGTCGTTTCTGTCAGGCAGGCATGCTGTATCGTCCAATCCGCCCAAGAGATTTGGAATTCTTAAAGCAACGTGCCATTAAAATGCTGGAATCTACGGGACATGATGAAATTTCCTTGAGTTCCTTAAGCTCCAGCGATTATAAGGAACTGCCGGATTTGGTTTACTGGCTCATCGATGAATGTAATAAAAACGGAGTCAACATTTCATTGCCTTCCCTGCGTATCGATGCTTTTTCTCTGGATGTAATGTCTAAGGTACAGGATGTACGAAAAAGCAGCCTGACCTTTGCTCCGGAGGCTGGTTCCCAGCGTATGCGTAATGTGATAAATAAGGGTCTCACGGAAGAAGTTATCTTAAATGGAGCTATGGATGCCTTCCGGGGGGGCTGGAACAGAGTAAAGCTTTATTTTATGTTAGGACTTCCAGGGGAAACCTTTGAGGATATTGAAGAGATTGCCGTTCTTTCGGATAAGATTGCAAGAGAATATTATACGATTCCAAAGGAAGAGAGAAATGGAAAGGTAAATATTGTTACCAGTACCTCTATCTTTGTACCAAAGCCATTTACTCCGTTTCAATGGGCGAGAATGAATACCAAGGAAGAAGCCAGTGAAAAGAGAAATTTCCTTTTGGATAAGGTGAAGAGTCAGTTGAATGCAAAGAGTATTAAGTATAATTGTCATGATGCGGATGTTTCTGAGCTGGAGGGGGTATTTGCCAGAGGTGACAGACGCCTTTGCGATGTAATATTACAGGCTTATGAAGCTGGGTGTATCTATGATTCTTGGACAGAGTATTTTCATTATGACCGTTGGCAGAAGGCTTTTGAAGATCACGGATTGACCATGGCATTTTACAACGACAGAGAAAGGGCAGAGGACGAACTGTTCCCATGGGATTTTATTGATATTGGTGTAACTAAGTCCTTCCTGCTTCGGGAATATCATAATGCCAAGGCAGAAACCGTAACTCCAAACTGTCGTCAGAAATGTGCCGGCTGTGGTGCTGCCAGATTTGGCGGTGGAGTATGTGTAGAGGAAAGACCAGAGGCTTAAAGTTGAAAAAATTGTGTTAAAAAAACTAAGACAGAAAGCTTTAGGTAAGAAACTTAAAAATACAAACAGAACATGATACAAATTGATTAGAAAAGAAAGAAGAAAATATATGAAAGCAAGAATTAAATTTTCCAAAACAGGGTCTATGCGTTTTATTGGACACCTAGATGTCATGCGGTATTTTCAGAAGGCATTTCGCCGGGCAAAGATACCAGTAAGCTATAGTCAGGGATTTTCCCCACATCAGATTTTGTCCTTTACTTCACCGTTGGGTATCGGACTTACCAGTGATGCAGAATATTTGGATATGGAGTTAGATACCTGTTCAGAGCCGGAGAAGATGGTAGAGTGGATGAATACCCAGATGAATGATGAAATCCGTGTGAAGGATTTTTTGTTGCTGCCAGATAATGCAAAGCCATCTATGGCAATGCTTTCTGGATGTGACTATGTGGTTACTTTAAAACCAGATGTAGAGTCCGCTTTTCGGGACAAGGAATGGACAAGCTCGAAACTGGAAGAATTTTTATCTCAGAATGAGATTACAATTATGAAGAAAACAAAGCGTTCTGAAAAAGAGGTAGACATTCGTCCCAACATTTATTATGCCAGTGGAGAACAGGTTGCTTTTGAAGAAATGACAAAGCAGAAATACGAAAATCTTTGTATTGATTTAGAGGAGTTTGTTCCGGTGCTGTTTTGTCAGCTTACCGCAGGAAGTGTTATTAACATTAAGCCGGAACTGGTGATGCAGGCATTTTGTGAATATGTAGGAGTTGAATATGAACCGCTGCATTATCAGGTGCATCGTCTGGAAATGTATGGGGACGCCAACGGAAAGAAGGGAGAGGTACATCTTCTTCATGGAGAACCACCATGCAAGCTGGTGCCACTGTCCCAGTATAAATAATGCAGAAAGTATCCGAAATAGAAAAAATATAGGATGGAGATGCAGCTATGCCAAATGAACTTTTGATTATGAGAAGGGAAAATAAAATATTGTCTCTACAGGTACAGGAGGGGAAAATCTGTCAGATTCATGCAGAGGGTGCAGAGGCAGAGCCGACAGCCCATCTTGGAGATATTTATGTGGGAAAAGTTCGTAATATTGTGAAAAATATTAATGCGGCATTTGTAGAGTTTCAGAAGGGACAGATTGGCTATCTGTCTCTTTCTGATAGTGTAATACCGATTCATACTCAGGGGGGTGTGTATCAGGAAGGAAGAGTGTTGATTGGGGATGAGATTATGGTTCAGGTTGCAAAGGAAGCCATTAAGACCAAACCTCCAACTCTGTCAGGAGCCTTAGATTTAACAGGCAGGTATGTGGTTCTTACCGTAGGAAGACCTCAGATTAGCATTTCTAAAAAGATTCGGGAAAAGGCAGTTCGGGAAGAATTAAGTGAATTTCTGGCGGAGTTTGCCTGTGATGCATTTGGCTTTATTGCCCGTACCAACAGTGCAGAGGTTTCCAAAGAGGTATTACAGCAGGAAATCCAAAGCTTAATAAAATCCTATGAGGAAATAATGGAATTTGGAATCCATCGGACACCATACTCCTGTCTTTTGAAAGCACCTGCTGGCTATCTGTCCCATATTCGGGATGGATATATTGCAAAGGTAGAACGAATTCTTACGGATGATGAGGAATTGTATCAGGAAATAGAAGGATTTTTGAAACGGTTCTGGCCGGAGGAATTACACAAGCTGGAACGGTGGAAGCCAGAAAATGGTAAGCTGGATGCAGTTTATAATGTAAGCCGAACCATAGACCACGCATTGATGCCAAAGGTATGGTTAAAAAGTGGGGCTTATCTGGTAATCCAGCCTACAGAAGCATTAGTTTCCATTGATGTAAATACAGGAAAGGCAATTTCCAAGAAAAAGGATGTACAGCAGACCTATTTAAAGGTCAATAAAGAAGCGGCACAGGAAATTGCCCATCAGCTTCGCTTACGAAATCTTTCCGGTATGATTTTGATTGATTTTATTGATATGAAGTCAGAAGAGGCGAAGCTGGAGGTAATGGAAAGCTTACGTCAGGCGGTTCGTCAGGATCCAGTAAAAACTACAGTGGTGGACATGACGAAGCTGGGATTAGTGGAAGTTACAAGAATGAAACTGCGAAAATCTTTATTTGAACAATTAAAAGAGTAAAATAACAGAAATAGAAAGGCATGGAAAACATATGACACAGGATGAAATTATTATTAGAACAGGTATTGTGCATATTTTAGATGGAGAATTAGGGTATCCGGTATTTTCGGAACAGCCCTTAGAGCTCTCCCCAGATACTAATGATTTTTTTCGGGGACTGATTTATAAAATCATGTCTGGTGATGAATTAAAAAAATGTCATTTTGATGATATGAGCATAGAGGAGGAAGTTCCTTTTGAGGAAAATCCAGAAAACTCAGAGGGTGGAATATTATCTGACGCGGAAGAAAATGGAGAAAATTTACAGTTTGCGGAGGAAGAGCTGTCAGAGCTTTCTGAGGATTCAGAGCCAGAGGAAACGGTTTTTGTTTCTAAGGTTAATGTTTATGAACTGGTAAAAGCTTTTTCAGAGGACGCATTGGTAGAGCATAGCAAGAAGCTGGCACAGGCATTATATGATATTATGAATGCGAATATTGCCATTCCTTCTGCGGATTTCGCAGTAGTTACCTTTCAGGTTCATTCTCAACCTTATTTAGCACTACTTAAAATGAATTATAAAGAAAGCTTTGTACATATGACCCAGGCAGAGGAGGTTGGAAATGTAAACCAGATTATCCGCTATAAGTCTATGCTTCCTTCCGCAACAACAAAGCTGTCGGAGGCAGTAATTATTGATTTGTCGGATTATAGTGTGCAGATTGTTGAGAAGAAATATGAAGTGAATGGAAAGAAGGTAAATTATCTTTCAGAGCTGTATCTGCGTTGTCATGCTGCCATGTCTTCTAAGACGAAAATGGATATTGTAACCCGGGCGGTAGAACAGGTTAATAAAAAGCATTATGCAGAGGAACCAGTGAAGCAGCTGGAGGCAAAGCGGATTATTAAAGAGGAAATTGAGGATACTGGTACCATTAATGTGGAGCGCATCAGTGAAAAGATTTATGGAAAAGCACCAGAAATCAAGGAAGAATTTGATGCGAAAATGGAGAAATACCATATGGAAAAGGCAGAGGTGACGCCACAAAGTGAGAAAACCACCAAGAAATTTGAGAAGCAGTATCTAAAGACCGATACCGGTATTGAAATAAACATTCCAATGGAACAGTATCAGGATGCAGAGCAGGTAGAGTTTATCACCAATGAGGATGGTACCATTTCTGTATTGATAAAAAATATAAATAAGATTACCACCCGGTAAGGAACGCTTTGGTTTTCTATCTGGGAAATGCAAAAAATAATCTTTGCAAAAAAGGGAGAAGGAGCTAGGAAATATGTTTCGATTGTGGGCGAAGGCTTTTAAGGAAAATCGGTTAGTACAGGATCTTACCATCTGTGATGATGATAAAGAGAAGAATCGCACGAAAAAGGTATTTGATGCAGTGGATGAAATTTGCTATGCCTTTGATTTAAGTAAACCAATCTGGCTGGAATCCAATATTGAAGAGTTTAAGAAACGGGATAAAACCCGGTTCTATCAGGATAATTTCATTGATAGTATTGAGTTTGATTATTTAGAGATTCATGTGATAGAAGAGGATGATTGGTGGTAGAGAAGGGGGGATTTAATGAAAAGCAAGTATAAGATTTTTGTGAGTATTTTTATGGTGGCGGTATTGTTGTTGATGGGGAATCCCCAAACCAATCAGGCGGCAGAAAAACGGTGCCTGTCTAAAAAAGAAGTGGTGCTTTGGAAGGGAGAAACCATTAAACTCTCTGTCCTAAATAAGAAAAAAGGGGACAAGATTACATGGAAGAGTAATAAAAAGTCTGTGGCAACGGTTACGAAAAAGGGAAAGGTAACTGCAAAAACGGCTGGTAAGGCAAAGATTACTGCCGTCATAAAGAATGCAGGAAAAAAAGTGAAGAAACTTACTTGCAAATTTATAGTAAAGAAAATTCCAACAGAAGAGGATGTAACGGTTTCTCTTCCAGCTACACCATGTACCATAGCAGATTTGCCGATGAAGGACTGCTATTTTCATATTACTTCTATGCAGGTGGCAACACAGAAAAAAGATGCGTTAGCAGAAGGGGAAAAACCATTTACAGTAAGTGTAAGTATTTCAGGAACCTTAGATTGCCAAGTAAATAACAGGACTTTGAAGCAGCTTTCAGAGGATGGTCTTACGAAATATACCAATGGAAGTACCAGTGTCAATAATCTTCATGCGCCAATGATTTTGTCGTATCAGTTAGTGGATACAAAGGGGGATGCCGTAGAAGAAGGAAAGCGATATTTCTTTGAGTACAAGGCAGGGGAACCTGTGGCATTTACCTATGTTTTGGAGATTGATAGTTATGGTGGGGAGTATCGCTTGAAGTTTCCAACCATGATGTGATATAATTTCAAAGAAATTACAAATGAAAGGATAACAGGGGGAGAGAAATATATGGATAATAATGAAAACTTTTTAGAGGATGATTTGAGTTTTGACCCATTTAATAACGTTCCAGCGAATAACCCAATATTAAATGACCCGTTTAATAATGTTCCAAAGAATGAATTGACATCAAATAATTCATACAATCAAAATTCTGCAGATAACACAGATGTAAATAATGGCAGTATTGATTCCAGAGTATTTACAAAGTCAGGAAATTTCCAGAGGATTGCTATTGATGGAGAGAAGAGCAGAGCGTTAGAAGAACGCATTCGTGCTGCTCAGCCAAAGCCATCTGGTTCACAGAAAGTGTCTGTACCAAGAGAGCCTTTAAGAGAAATTGGAGCATTTATTGTAGCAACCATTGCATTCTGGTTTGGTGCATTATTTTACATAATGACATTTAATATGGAATATGCATTTAATTTACAAATGGTAACCATAATATTTCCTTTGCTATTTTTTTATGGAGGTTTTATTTGGGTAAATAAACAGATAAATTGCATTGAGATAATTATATTAATGATTTTGTTTGTTGTTATGTCTCATTGTATGTTTCAGGTTACACTTGCCCATGCAATGTCAAAGATTTCCGACTATGGGATTTTGGAAATGTTACAAATTGTAAAGAATCGAAGTCAAATAAAAGAAATAACAGAACTATATAATTTTCATTTCATACCTATGTATGGTGTTTTAGCAATACTTTGTGTAATAACTGTAGCTGTTGTGTACTCGATTCAAAAAGATAAAAGAGAGAAGGGTGGGAGATAAATGCTAATAGTTTATGGAACAAAAACATTTCGGAAGAATCTTGGTAAATCGAAAAGTATAGTGAAATGTGAATATTGTGGTCAGGAAGCTGTATGGCAATATAACAGATTTCGGAAGTGGGGAACCTTGTATTGGATTCCTTTGATTCCCATGAAGACGAATTATTTGTTTCATTGTCCAGAGTGCGAACATGGGATTCAAATATCAGAAGACAATTTTTATAGAATTAGTGGTCAGGTGAATCTGAATAAACCTGGAAAGTTTACTTAAACTTTACAATTTTTTTTCCTCATGCTAAGATATTATTCGTGAGTAGCACAGACAATCGCGGCTGCAAGTGTCGAAAGACCGCAGGTGAGGAAAGTCCGGGCTTCATAGGGCAGG
>CAZEFX010000038.1:18599-25074 GCA_964511525.1 uncultured Jutongia sp. | reverse complement strand
GTACAAATAGGAGGATTCTAGTAAATGCCGTTTTATACATGGCGTTTTGCTTCTAAAAAACAAGAGGAAAAAAAGAGAAAAAAGAAATCGAAAAAACACCCGAGAGGCATTGAATTAAAAATATGAATATGCTAAGATTAGGGTGTTTTGCAAAGTTTTATAGATTATAGATAAAACAGATATTATGGATAAAATAGGTTTTTAATAGAAAGGAGCTTATTGGTATGAAGTATTTTGGCACGGACGGTTTTCGTGGAGAAGCAAATGTTGATTTAAATGTGGTTCATGCATATAAAGTAGGCCGGTTTCTTGGCTGGTATTATGGTCAGGAGCATAAGGCAAGAATTGTAATAGGAAAGGATACCCGTAGATCCAGCTATATGTTTGAGGATGCATTGGCGTCTGGTCTGACAGCCAGTGGAGCAGATGTTTATCTGCTTCATGTTACCCCTACACCAAGTGTATCCTATGTGGTACGTACAGAGCAGTTTGACTGTGGAATTATGATTTCTGCCAGCCATAATCCATATTATGACAATGGATTAAAGGTGATTAATGGAAATGGTCATAAGCTGGAAGCAGAAGTGGAAGAAAAGATTGAAACCTATATTGACAGCCCGGAGGATACCATTCCTTTAGCAACCCGTGAAAATATTGGTTGTACAATAGATTATGCCATTGGAAGACATCGCTATATCGGTTATCTTATGTCCTTGGCAACCCGTTCCTTTAAGAATGTAAAAGTAGGTTTAGATTGTGCCAATGGTTCGTCATATTCTGTAGCAAAGGGTGTATTTGATGCGTTAGGAGCAAAGACCTATGCTATCGGAATGAATCCGGATGGAACCAATATCAATGACAATTGTGGCTCTACCCATATTGAAAATTTACAGAAATACGTAATTGAAAATGGACTTGATGTAGGATTCGCTTATGATGGTGACGCAGACCGTTGTCTTGCAGTTGACGATAAGGGACAGGTGATTGATGGTGACGCTATTTTATATCTCTGCGGATGCTATCTGAAAGAAAAAGGTGAGTTAAACAACAATACGGTAGTTACTACGATTATGTCTAATCTAGGACTGTACAAAGCCTTTGAAAAAGAAGGAATCGCATATGAGAAGACAGCCGTAGGAGATAAGTATGTTAATGCAAATATGATGGAATATGGACATTCTCTTGGTGGAGAGCAGTCTGGTCATATTATTTTCAGTAAATATGCAGTAACTGGTGATGGTGTACTTACTTCCCTAATGTTAATGGAAGTTATGTTGGAGAAGAAAGAAAAATTATCAGAGCTTCGGAAGAACTTAAAGGTATACCCTCAGCTGCTGAAAAATGTCCGTGTGGCAAATAAGCCTGCGGCAAAGGCGGATGAAGATGTGATTGCGGCTACAACAGAAGTAGAGAAGCTGTTAGGCGCTAATGGACGTATTTTGATTCGTGAGAGTGGTACAGAACCAGTGATTCGCGTTATGGTAGAAGCAGAATCAGAAGAGCTATGCGAAAAATATGTAGATAAAGTGGTTCAGGTGTTACATGAAAAAGGGCATGCTGTCGATTAAGGTAATATTAATTTTATGAAAAAGGCTTGCTATTGACGGATTGTTCGTGATATAGTATATCAATGGTGACTTACGGAAGTATATTCCGTGTAATATAAGGAGGATAATTAAAAATGAGTGTACAGGTAGAAAAGTTAGAGAAGAGTATGGCAAAGCTTACAATAGAGGTAAGTACAGAGGATTTCGAGTCCGCTGTAAATCAGGCATATCAGAAAAGTAAAGGAAAAATTGCTCTTCCAGGATTCCGTAAGGGAAAAGCACCTCGTGCAATGATTGAAAAAATGTACGGACCTGCTGTATTTTTTGAAGATGCAGCAAATATCGTAATTCCAGATGCATACGAAGCAGCAGCAAAGGAAAGTGAATTAGAAATCGTGGCACAGCCATCCATCGATGTTGTGCAGATTGAAAAGGGAAAACCTTTCATTTTCACCGCAACTGTAGCAATTAAGCCAGAGGTAACTCTTGGTGAGTATAAGGGAATTGAAGTAGAGAAGAAGACTGTAGAAGTTACGGAAGAAGAAGTAAATGCAGAAATCGATAGAGTTAGAGAGAATAACGCACGTATGGTAGCTGTGGAAGATAGAGCAGTACAGGATGGTGATATTACAACTATCGACTTTGAAGGTTTTGTAGATGGAGAGCCATTTGAAGGTGGTAAGGGAACAGATTATCCATTAACTATCGGTTCTCATTCTTTCATTGACAACTTCGAGGAGCAGCTTATCGGTAAGAACATTGGAGAAGAAGTAGAAGTAAATGTTACCTTCCCAGAGCAGTACCAGGCAGAAGAGCTTCAGGGCAAGCCTGCATTATTCAAGGTAACTGTTAAGGAGATTAAGGTAAAGGATCTTCCAGAGTTAGATGATGAGTTTGCACAGGATGTATCTGACTTTGAAACCATGGCAGAGTACAAGGCTGATGTAGAGAAGAAGCTTTTAGAGAATAAGGAAGCTGCTTTAAAGAGAGAGAAAGAAGAAGATGTAGTAAATAAGATTGTAGAAGGAGCAACTATGGAAATTCCTGAACCTATGGTAGATACTCAGGTTCGTCAGATGGCACAGGAGTTTGCACAGCGTATCCAGTCTCAGGGACTTTCTTTACAGCAGTACATGCAGTTTACCGGATTGACTCCAGAGAAGATGACAGAAGAAATGAAGCCACAGGCATTAAAGCGTATTCAGAGCCGTTTGGTATTAGAGGCTGTTGTAAAGGCTGAAAATATTGAAGCTACAGAAGAGGATATCCAGAAGGAATTAGAAAATATGGCGTCTATGTACCAGATGGAAGCAGACAAGTTGAAAGAGCTGATTGGCGAAGAAGAGCAGAAGCAGATTGGCATGGACATCGCTGTACAGAAGGCAGTAGAGTTTGTTGTTGATGCAGCAGTAGAAAAATAATTTGCATTGTAGTAGCGTCAGCCTGAAAGGGTGGAAATCCACTCAGGGTTGGCGCTATTTGTGCTAAAGGACAAAGATGATTTCTATATTAGGGGAAGGAAAGGATTGGTGAAGTATGAGTTATAGTATACCTTACGTTATTGAGAAAACTAGTAGTGGAGAACGTTCCTATGATATTTATTCCAGATTGTTACAGGATCGTATTATCTTTTTGTGTAATGAAGTAAATGATGATGTGGCTAGTCTGGTAGTATCCCAGTTATTGTTTTTAGAATCTCAGGATCCAAATAAAGACATTAGTTTGTATATTAATAGCCCAGGCGGTTCTGTTACAGCTGGTCTGGCTATTTACGATACCATGAATTATATTAAGTGTGATGTAGCTACTTACTGTATGGGAATGGCTGCCAGCATGGGTGCTTTTCTTTTAGCAGGGGGTACCAAGGGCAAACGTTACGCTATGCCAAATTCAGAGATTATGATACATCAGCCATCTGGTGGTGCAAGAGGTCAGGAAACAGAAATCCGTATTGCAGCAGAGCATATTTTGCATACTAGAGAACGTTTGAACCGTATTTTAGCAGAGAACACAGGAAAACCATTGGATATTATTTCCCAGGATACCGAGAGAGATAATTATATGACTGCCCAGGCGGCACAGGAATATGGTTTGATTGACCAGGTAATAACAAACCGCGCATAATGTAAATTTAAATATAAAAAAATATTGTGCCGGTAAGATGGAGGAGTAACATGGCAGGCAAGAAAGAAGAAATGAAATTAAAGTGTTCTTTTTGTGGAAAGACGCAGGATCAGGTACGCAAGCTGATTGCAGGTCCTGGCGTTTATATATGTGATCAGTGTATCGATTTATGTGCAGAAATCATCGAAGAGGAATTTGAAAATGGTGATATGGGCTATGATTCGGACAGTGACATTAATTTATTAAAGCCGAAGGAAATGAAAGAGTTTCTGGATGAATATGTAGTTGGACAGGAGGATGCCAAAAAGGTATTGTCTGTGGCAGTATACAATCATTACAAACGTGTGTTGTCTGGAAAGAGCATGGATGTAGAGCTTCAAAAGAGTAATATTATTATGCTTGGACCAACTGGTTCCGGTAAGACCTTTTTAGCCCAGACTCTGGCGAAGATTTTAAATGTACCATTTGCCATTGCAGATGCAACTGCATTGACAGAGGCAGGATATGTTGGTGAAGATGTGGAAAATATCCTGTTAAAGATTATTCAGGCGGCAGATTACGATATGGAACGTGCCCAGCATGGAATTATCTATATTGATGAGATTGATAAAATCACCAGAAAGGGTGAGAATGTATCTATTACCCGTGATGTATCTGGTGAAGGTGTGCAGCAGGCACTGTTGAAGATTTTGGAGGGTACTGTTGCCAGTGTGCCACCTCAGGGTGGAAGAAAGCATCCGCATCAGGAATTCTTCCAGCTGGATACTACAAATATTTTGTTTATCTGCGGTGGTGCTTTTGATGGTCTGGAAAAGATTATCGGAGCCCGTATTGGTCAGAAGTCTATCGGATTTAATTCTGAAATTTCCGATAAGAGTGATGAAAATGTAGGTGAATTATTTAAACAGGTTCTTCCAGAGGATTTTGTAAAGTTTGGTTTGATTCCAGAGTTGATTGGTCGTCTTCCGATTAATGTAGGATTGGATTTGTTAGATCAGGAAGCCTTGGAGAAGATTTTGGTAGAGCCAAAGAATGCCATTACAAAACAGTACCAGAAGCTGTTTGAACTGGATGATGTAAAGCTTACCTTTGAGAAGGAAGCCATAGAAGCAGTTGCAAAGCGTTCTATTGAAAGAAAGACAGGAGCCAGAGGATTAAGAGCCATTATGGAGTCTGTTATGATGAATGCCATGTATGAAGTACCATCTAATGAAGAGGTTACAGAGTGTATCATCACAAAGGAAGCTGCCTTGGGTGAGGCAGAACCAGTTCTTATTGCAGATGGAGAAGAGATGAAACAGATTTCCTCTGAAAAGAAGGAAGAAGGAGAAATTGCGTAAGTCCGAAAGGGACATTTTGCAGGAGACTGCAATAAAATGTATGATGTGTAAGATAGAGGGGCTTTTTAGCACCCTCTATTTTGCGCAAAGTCGAAAGTGAGGTTGCGTCATGCTAAAAGTTCCTGTTTTAACGCTCCGGGATGTTGTGGTAATGCCGGGAGTAACAGTGTATTTTGAAATAGGTAGGGAGAAAACCGTAGCAGCTGTGGAGGCTGCAATGAAAGAAAGCCAGTTGGTATTTGCTGTGGCACAGAGGGAACCTTCCACAGATGATCCAGGAGTGGAGGATTTATTTGAAGTCGGTACTATTTCTCAGGTAAAACAGATTGTGAAAATGCCGGGCAAGGTAATCCGGGTTGTATTAACCGGAAAAAGAAGAGCAAGTTTGCAGTATCTGGAGTCGGAGGAAGATTATTTGCTGGCTGCCGTGAAGGAAAAAGAAGAACAGCAATTAGAAAATATCTGGAATGATGATAGCATTTTAAAGTCTGATGGAAGCAGAACCTATCAGCTGGAAGTAATTGCGAAGGTAAGAGAATTAAAGAAAAGCTTTGCCATGTATTCGGCTGAAAACGGAAAGCTGAACCAGCAGATTGTGGATGGGGTTATGAATAGCACCGATTTGGTGGAAATGATGTATCAAATTGCTGCCAACATACCAGTACATTATCATTTGAAACAGGGAATTCTTGCGGAGGATGATGTAAATAAACGATATGAAGCACTTTCTGTTATTGTGAATCGGGAGATGGGGATTCTAAAGATTCAAAGTGATATTTCCACACAGGTGAAAAAGCAGGTGGAAGATAACCAGAAGGAATATTATCTGCGGGAGCAGATTAAAGCGATTCATAAGGAATTAGGGGATGAGGATACTGCTACAGAGTCTGACCGCTTTTTGGAACGGTTATCGAAATTAAAGGCTCCAAAGAAAGTGAAAAATAAGCTTCAGGAAGAAATCCGCCGATTTAAGCTGGTGAGCTCTAATTCTTCCGAAAGTGCAGTGATTCGTGGTTATATTGAGACATTGCTGGCAATGCCATGGAAGAAAATACGCAAGGATAATCTGGATATTTCTCATGCAGAAGATATTTTAAATGAGGATCACTATGGATTGTCTAAGGTGAAGGAAAGAGTGCTGGAATGTCTTGCGGTAAAGAAATTAAAAGAAGATGGTGCCAGTCCGATTATTTGTCTGGTGGGACCTCCGGGAACCGGAAAGACTTCTATTGCAAGGTCTGTAGCAAAGGCAATGAACCGGAAATATGTGCGGATTTGTCTGGGAGGTGTCCGGGATGAAGCAGAGATTCGTGGTCATCGAAGAACCTATGTAGGTGCCATGCCAGGACGGATTGCACAGGGGCTGAAAAATGTAAAAGTGAAAAATCCCTTAATGCTTTTGGATGAGATTGATAAGCTGGCAAGTGATGTGAAGGGAGATCCTTCTTCTGCATTGCTGGAGGT
>CAZEFX010000038.1:0-18499 GCA_964511525.1 uncultured Jutongia sp. | reverse complement strand
GAGGTTATGCAGGAATCTGCAAAGATTGCTCTTACTTTGGTGAAATCAAGAATTTATAAAAAGGTAGAGGAAACTTATTTTGAAAAGCATGATATTCATATTCATGTGCCAGAAGGAGCTGTCCCAAAAGATGGACCGTCTGCCGGAGTGACTATGGCAACTGCTATTTATTCTGCGCTATTAAATCTTCCAGTGCGGCCAGATATTGCTATGACTGGCGAAGTGACTTTGCGAGGAAGAGTCTTGGCTATCGGTGGATTGAAGGAGAAGCTGTTAGCGGCTAAGGCAGCAGGAATTAAGCTGGTGATGGTTCCCGATAAGAACCGGAAGGATATTGCAGAGCTGGAAGAGGAAGTGTTAGAAGGCTTAGAGATTAAATATGCCGTGAAGGTGGAAGATGTCTGGAAGGAAGCCATTGCGCAATAGTGATTATGTTGGCAAAAGCCTTTGTCTTTGAAGGATTGG
Organism: uncultured Jutongia sp.; assembly: GCA_964511525.1. GTDB lineage: Bacteria > Bacillota > Clostridia > Lachnospirales > Lachnospiraceae > Jutongia. The sequence goes on along the minus strand of CAZEFX010000038.1, from coordinate 18,034 downwards.
AAATGAGAACCTAAGGAAATAGTATGAATTTCCGGAAATGAGGTATGCATGAAGATAAAAAATGTAAGTTTGGAAACGGTATGTGGTATTACTAGTAAAATGCCAGAGAATGATAAACTGGAAATTGCCTTTGCTGGTCGTTCTAATGTAGGAAAGTCTTCTTTGATTAATGGACTGATGAACCGAAAGTCTTTGGCGAGAACCTCTTCCCAGCCGGGAAAGACCCAGACCGTGAATTTTTATAATATCAATGATTTGCTTTATTTTGTGGACTTGCCAGGATATGGATATGCTAAGGTTTCTCAGACTACAGTAGAGAAATGGGGAAAGATGATTGACCGGTATCTGGAAGGCTCCAAGACCCTGCGGCTGATTTTTCTTTTAGTAGATATCCGGCATAAGCCAAATAAAAATGATATTCAGATGTATCAGTGGTGTTTAAATTACGGATTTAATCCTATTGTTATTGCTACAAAGGAAGACAAAATTAAGCGTTCCCAGAAGGCAAAATTAATCAAGGAGATTAAAGAAACCTTAGAGGTGGTGGAAGGAACGCCGGTGATTCCATACTCTTCTATGACGAAGGTGGGAAGAGACGAAATCTGGGAATATATTGATATGGTATATGAAGGATTCTGTCAGGAGACAAATCCAGAAGAGGATTAGTAAATTATTTTAGAAGAAAAATGTAAGCGCAATAGCCATTATAGAAATTTATTTTCTATGGTGGCTATTTCTGCGTTATAAGAAAGGTATTTTGTTTGCTTAAAAAAATGAAAAGGAGTATAATATTTATAATTATTTTGTGCGTGAAGAAATTAATATTGCGAAAGAGAGGTTATGTCTATGAATAGAAGAAAGAGACTTAGCTTTATTTTGGTATTGGCATTGGTGCTGGAATTGATTCCATTTCCTGTATGGGAACCAGCTGCATCAGAAACTGTGGTTAAGGCGGAGGCGGCAGAAGCAACTGCTACGCCTGGGCCGTTATCAGGAACCTGCGGGGAGAATATTAGTTGGGAATTGACGGTGGATAATCCAGAGGATTGGGATTTAGATACAACTCCCTACAAACTGACTTTGACAGGAAGCGGAAAGATGAAGTCCTATGATATAACCACGGTTCCTTGGTGTTATTATAGAGGGAATATTTCTACGCTTTCTATTGGTGAGGGGATTACTAACATCGGTGCATATGCCTTTAATTATTTAGCTAGTTTAGAAACCGTTGTGATTCCGGATAGTGTTACAACGATTGAAAAAGGTGGCTTTTATGGATGTGCATTATTACAGGAGATTACCTTTGGTTCCGGAGTCCGAACAATTAAAGATAACGCCTTTTCTTTTTTGCCATCCTTGAAAAAGCTTTCTTTAAGGGAGGGAATTGTTACACTTGGTTATTCTTCTTTTGGATGCTGCTACAACTTAAAAGAGGTGGAATTGCCAGAAAGCTTGCAGAGTATTGGACAGGATTCTTTTCGAGAATCATCTTTAGAAACTTTGTATATTCCCAAAAATGTAACATATATTGAAGGAAATCCTATCCTTTCTTCTAAAAAGTTTAAATCCTTTCAGATAGATCCAGCCAACTCTTGCTTTAAGGTGAGCCAGGATGTGTTATATGAAATGAAAGATTCAGCACCATACCGGGTTATTGCATTTCCATATTTGTCAGAAGAAACTTCCTTAAATATATTAAGAGGAACCCAGATTATTGAACGGGATGGATTAGTGGATTATGTAGGTAAGGTAACAGAGCTTAGCTTACCAAATACCTTAAAAACCATAGAAATGTATGCAATAATGCTTCCAAGTCTGGAAATATTGGAAATTCCGGATAGCGTAGATAATGTGGGAGCGTATGCCATTGGTTATTGTAAGAAATTAAAAAAGCTTTCTATTGGAAAAAATGTACAATCTTTAGAAAGAGCGGTTTATTTTTGTACTGCATTGGAAACGGTGGAAGTGGATGAAGCTAATCCATATCTGTGTGGGATAGATAATGTAGTATATAACGAAGCTTGTACCAGATTATATTTATATGGTTCAGGAAAACCGGAAACGGTATTTCATATGCCGGATAGTGTAGAATATGTATGTACTTGTGCTATTATGGAAGTGGAGGCATTAAAAGAGGTTTATATGTCTGCCAGTCTGGTAGAAATTACAAATAATAATGGTCTCTCACACAATGAAAACTTAAAATCAATCTATTTTAAGGGGAATGCCAATGAAAACTGGTATCCATTTGCAGTAAGTGATAATGCGACTAATTTGATTATCTATCGGGAAGCAGATAGTACAGGATGGGATATTAATAATTGGGAAAGTTATTTTGCATTTGCTATTTGGGATCAGGAAAATACCTTTGTAGATCAGGGAGAAGTAGACGGAATTACTTGGAAATATGAAGGTGCAAATGGCAGACTGACCCTTCAGGGAAATGGAACGATGCCAGATTATACAGAGGCAGCTCAAACACCATGGCAGGAATATCTGCCTTTGATTCAGACCATAGAGATGGAAGGAATTTCTTCTCTTGGAAATTATGCATTTGCAGGAGGGGAAAGCTTACTTCGGTCAGAGTCGGAGGAAGAACTGGACAGGATAGGGGATTTTTCTTTTTCTTCCTGTAAGAAACTTCGCTATATTGATATTTCATCTGTAAGCATAATGGGCAAATCTGCATTGGAAGGGGCAAAGTCCATCTCTGGAACCTTGAGTTTAGAAAAGGTATCTTCTCTTGGGGCAGGAGCCTTTAAAGATTGTACAAAGTTGTCTATGGTTACTTTGGGAAACCAACTGGAAGTTTTAGAGGAAGAGGTTTTTGCTGGCTGTACCGGTTTGTGTTATTTTATTATTCCAGAAAGTGTTACGACTATAAAAGCTCAGGCGCTAAAGGGATGTACTGGTTTATATAGTATTAATATCCCTGCTTTGGTGAACTCCATTGGCAGTGAAGCCTTTGCTGAAAATACCAGCATGGAGAGGGTATATTTTTATGGAGATGTACCAGAAACTTGGGAAAGCGATAGTTTTACAGGATGTAATGATAATCTGACATTGTATTACAGGGACACCTGCTTAGAATGGAATGAGTTGAAAGGGGCATGGAATGGAATTCCAACACAGAAATTAAGCCAGTTTTATACAGAAAATAAAGATCATTATTCTTTTGCGAATACTCGCTACTCTTTTGGGTATTCAGCAGGATATCGAATTCCAAGAAGACAGTATGTGGATGTTTTAGACGTGATAAAGGGCAGTTATTACTATGCTGTAAATGGAGCGTGGAAAGGTTCTTGTTATGGAATGGCAGCAACCACATTAGAATTTTATGAAAATGAAGCTTTTAATATTAGTAATTATGGGGGAGAAGGAGAAAATTTATATAATGTGTCTGCTCCCCAAAATAAAGACGCTGATTTAACGAAGCTCATAGAATTGTATCAACTGTCCCAATATGTACCATCCATTGCCGGTGCAGGAGGTGTCATTAGCAGTAAATTAAACGGCTACGGAGAAATTATTGCAAAAATCGAAGAATTTGAGCGTTCAGGTGGATTTTCCGTAGATTCTAATGCAGAGCCAATTATTCTTTGCATTTACTCTAAATATGGTGGTCATGCAGTAATTCCTGTTTCTGTAGAACAGACTAAAGAGGGAGATTATGCAGTTGAAATTTATGATCCGAATTATCCAACCGCATTCCAGACTTTAAAAATTAATAAAACGCTGGATGGATTAAGTTATAGAAATTATACCATAGGCTGTTATATCAGTTATAAGAAAGTGTTGGATGTGATAGAATCCATTGACAGTGATGTACTTCCAACGGATGATTCCATATACCTCTCTATTGATAAGGAAGATGGTGTGGTAAAGAATGCTCATGGAAAGACTTTAGAAGAGATTAAGGGAGCTTATGAACAGAAATTCATGACAACAGAGGAGATAAACACTTTTTCTGGAATTAAGAGCTTTGTTGTTCCGGGGGACAGTTATGAATTAGGAACAGAGGATTCAGGAGAAAATACTGCGGAAGATGTGAAGTTTTATGCGGCTACCAGTAATCTATACAGTGAGATAAGTTCTACGGATGAAAATTCTATTTTACAGGTGGAGCAGGCTGCTAATGGAAACAACACTCTTGCAGTTGTTCCAGGAAGTGCTGCTGCAAATGAAACAACTACTATTTGCCTTATCAATGAAAGTGGAATGAAGAAGACCATTGAAGTACCGGGAAGTGAAACAGAAATAAAAGTATCACAGGATGATACCGATATGGATAATGTACAAGTGAAATTACCTTCTGAAAAGGGAAACACTATTTTAGTAAACGGAGAAGAAATGACTTCGGAAAGTGGAATCTTTACCCTGTCTTTTGTAGCAAAAGAGGGTGAGAATCCATTAGCTATCGATGAACTGGCTACAGAAGTGTCTTATGAATCACCAAGTTCGTTAAATGGTTCCGTAGATGTTTCCGTGCTATCAAATTACAAAGAAACTACTAGCACAACGGTTACTGTTACCTATACAGATGCAGAGAATAATGTAGTTGCAGAATTCTCAGAAGAGAAAGAATTAGAGCCTGGTTTAAATACTATTTCTATGGATTTAGCCGGAATCGAAGCGGATTTTAATGGATTAAGTGGGGAAGTCGAACTGTTTTGTTCTATTAAGGTGGAAGATGCTCAGGGGAATATTGCCTCTAACAGCATTTCAGCAGGGAAAGTTAGTGTTACAGTAGAAACAGCTACACCAGTAGGAACAGCAACTAGTGCACCAGAAACGGAGTCAACTGGAATACCGGAAACAAAACCGACCGGAACGCCGGAAACGGAGTCAACTGCAAATCCGGAAACCACCCCAACCATAGAACCAGAGAAAAGTCCGGAACCAACAGATTCTTTTGAACCGGCTTCATCGGGGGAGCCAACAGAAAATCCTGTGCCGACCCCAACCCAGGAGGGAGAAAATAAGACACCGGAACCAGAGCAGACTCCAACAATCGAGCCGGAGGTGACCTCACAGCCGGAGCAGACCCTAGAACCACAACCAACACAGCTTGTAACTGGTGTGGGTTCCAATGCATCGACGGATTCTGCCATTATATCTCCTGATGGAATACCAGAAGGATTTGACGAGGTAGTGAATGTTCAGGTGAATAAAAAGAAGCTTGTTATGGGGATTGATGAGAAATACCAGATTAAGGCAAAGGTGGTTCCAGCTAATGCAAAGAATCAAAACTTGGAATATATTGTATATGGAGATTGCATTACAGTAACGAAAACAGGAAAGATTAAGGCGTTAAATCCAGGTAAGGCAAAGGTGTTAGTAGAAGCATTTAATGGAAAAGTTGCAGTAATCGACGTAATAGTAAAAAGGGCACCAAATAAAATTACCCTAAATAAAAGGTCAAAGGTATTGAAAAAAGGAAAAACTTTTCAAATTAAAGCCAAATTCCCGAAAAATACAGCCAGTGCGAATTTGACCTATCAATCTTCAAATAAAAAGGTGGCAAAGGTGACCGCAGAAGGAAAGGTGAAGGCGCGGCGAAAAGGAAGAACGGTAATAACCGTAAAGACGTATAATGGAAAGAAAGCCAAAATCACTATTATCGTAACGTAATTACAGGAGTCTTGCAGCAGCAATTTTTATCTGTTGCAAGGCTCCTTTTATGGAATAGGAAAAATATAGAAGAGTACTCTTTTTCTGGTTGACAAACAAAAACACTATGATTAAGATGGAAACGGAGTAAAAAGACAGAATGGAGAGTTGGAATGAAGATTGTTGTTTTAGCAGGTGGACTTAGTACAGAAAGAGATGTATCCATTACTACGGGTACACAGGTATGTAAAGCACTTCGGGAGAAAGGACATCAGGCGGTTTTGCTGGATGTTTTCTTTGGATATGGAAAAAAGAATGAGGATTTAAGTGGGATTTTTGACGGAGATGCTAACTTAAATCAGTTAAATGATAAGATAAATACCATTGATCCGGATTTAGAGGAAATTAAGGCCATGCGTGGAGGAGACTCAGATTGTTTCTTTGGACCAAATGTAATTGAGATTTGCCGTATGGCAGATATGGTATATATGGGGCTGCATGGTGCAGAAGGTGAGAACGGAAAGGTACAGGCGGCTTTTGATGTGCTGGGAATCCGTTATACTGGTTCTGGTTATTTGGGAAGTGCCATTGCTATGGATAAAGGCATGGCAAAGAAGGTATTTCAATCAGCAGGGATTCCAACTCCTAAGGGATATACCGTGACACCGGACAGTATCCGTCCAGTGCCAGAGGAAGTAGGTTTTCCTTGTGTAGTTAAGCCTTGCTGTGGTGGTTCCAGTGTAGGTGTCAGCATTCCAAATAATGAGGAAGAATATAATGAAGCATTGAAATTAGCCTTCCGTTATGAGAATGAGGTTGTAGTAGAAGAATTTATTAAGGGAAGAGAATTTTCTGTAGGTGTGATTGCAGGAAAGGCTCTGCCGATTATCGAAATTATTCCAAAGACCGGTTTCTATGATTACAAAACGAAATATCAGGCTGGAATGGCGGAGGATGTCTGCCCTGCAGAATTAGAAGAAGATTTAACTGCTGCCATGCAGAATTGGGCAGTAGAGGTATATCAGGAATTGAAGTTAGAAGTTTATGGACGGATTGATTTCCTCTTAAATTCCAACAATGAAATGTATTGTCTGGAGGCAAATACTTTGCCAGGAATGACACCAACCAGTCTGCTGCCACAGGAAGCAAAGGCAGTAGGTATCGAATATGGTGATTTGTGTGAAACTATTATTGCAGAAGCGATGAAGCGTTATGAATCAGGCAAAGGGGTGAACTAAATGACAGGAATGACTCTGGATGCAATTACAAAGGCAACGGGAGGTATTTATAGTGGACCGGAGAAAGGAAAGCAGATTATCGTATCTTCCATTACCATAGATAGCCGTAAGGTGGAGGAGGACTGTCTTTTTGTAGCAATCAAAGGTCAGAGAGTGGATGGCAATGATTTTGTGCCAGGCTCTTATGAGAATGGAGCTGCCTGCTGTATGTCTACTTTGCCACCAAAGGATGAAAGCAAACCATACATTCAAGTGGAGTCCTGCCAACAGGCATTGAAGGATATGGCAGAGTACTATCGCAGTATTTTGGATATTAAGGTGGTAGGAATCACTGGCAGTGTAGGAAAAACCACCACGAAGGAAATGATTGCGTCTGTAGTGTCCCAGAAATATAACACATTAAAGACTTTAGGGAATTTCAATAATGAAATCGGATTGCCATTGACGGTATTTCGTATCCGTGACCATCACCAAGTGGCAATTCTGGAAATGGGCATTAGTGAATTTGGAGAGATGCAGCGTTTGTCCAAGGTGGCAAAGCCGGATATGTGCGTGATTACCAATATCGGACAGTGCCATTTGGAGAATTTAGGAACCAGAGATGGTATTTTAAAAGCGAAGACGGAAATGTTTGATTATGCAAAGCCTGAGGCTTTGGTTTACTTAAATGGGGATGATGATAAGCTGATTACTTTGGATAAAGACAGTCGTATTTCATCACCGGTATTTTTTGGCTTAACACCAGCTTCCACTATTTATCCGGAGAATATTCAGAGTATGGGGCTGGCTGGCAGTAAGGTAGATATTGTGACTCCAGAGGGAAGAATCAATGTGTTGGTTCCAGCTCCCGGAAAACATATGATTTCTAATGCCATGGCAGCTACAGCAGTTGGTCTTGGTCTCGGAATTGAATTAGAAAAGATTAAAGCCGGCATCGAAGCATATGAACCAGTAGGGGGGCATGGACATATTATCCAGACAGAGAATTTGACCATTATGGATGATTGCTACAATGCCAATCCTGTGTCTATGAAGGCTGGCATTGATGTGCTTTCAGAAGTTGACGGACGTACTGTGGCTATTTTAGGAGACATGTTTGAACTGGGTGAGAAGGAATGTGAAATGCACGATGAAGTAGGACAGTATGTGGCGCAGAAGCAGATAGATGTGCTGGTGGCTGTAGGAAAGCTTGGGGAAAACTATGCCAAGGGGGCGAAAAAGTATTTTGCACAGAATCCATCCCATTGTCAGGTGATTTATTTCGAGGATAGAGACAGTGCTTTGCAGGAACTGGAGCAGATTATCCAGCCACAGGATGCGGTGTTAGTAAAGGCATCTCATGGCATGCATTTTGAGAAGATTGTGGAAAAATTACAAGAAAAATAAGAAGGAAAAGGATTTTCTGTATTATTAAAAATAGGTTAAGTGAAGCATAGATAAATTTCACTTAGCCTATTATATTATGGGTAGGACAACATGCATGCCAATTCTATGTCCCTGAATATTGTTAGGGGGAATCCCTATGATTCCGTGGAAATTGTGGGAGTTTTCTTTTTGGAGATGCCCAATAATAAGAATCGTAACACAGGGACTCTACGGAGGATTTCATATACCAAAGGCAATAAAAGCAAAAGAAGTATCGTGTTTACTATATAATGAACGATTATAGGAGCTGGCAGATAATGCTGTGTCATATAGGCAACAAAGCTTAACACAGGATAATGCAGCACATAAAATCCAAAGTTGGCTTTTGTCATATAGGTGCTAAATTTATTTGTAAAATTAAATGCCCTTTTTGCCCAGGAAAAGATAGCTAAAATCATAATCCATGCATATGCATTTGTAAATGGATGTTGTAAAACATCCTGTGTTGTATAATTGTCTCCGTAGTAGTATGCGGTATATGCAATACCACATATCAGAGAAGCAATTAACAGTGGAATTCTTAGTTTCTCTAATTGTTCTAATAATTCTTCCCGGGAAAAAACATAATATCCTAGCAAAAAGCTGAAAATATAAAAACCATTTCGATATACTTCAATTAACGGTGTATTAAACAACATGGAACTAATCCAATACGGAAGTACTAGAAGAAATAACGTCCATAGCTTGCATTTTGCACCCAATTGAGCTAATCTATTCTTTTTATCAATGGCTTTTATTATCACCAATACCACGGAAGCACCAAAGAGCTCATGGGCAAACCATAGTGCTCCAGTGCCAGATAGGCAGTAAATAAGATACTTTACAAATCCGGGAATGGTCTCACGGTTTTCTTTAAACATATCCACATAAGTATCGGTTACCCAGCCATTAAACCAGCCAATGAGAAAAATACCTGCAATAGAAGGGATTAAAAGACGTTGTACTCTTGCCTTTAAAAACTCTTTTCCGGTCTTGGTCTGCAAAGCAGCATGAGCGCTGACACCAGCTACCACAAATAGTAGAGACATAAACCATGGATAGACGAAATATAAAACTACATCCATTTGTGGGATTCCCTTTACTGCAAAGTTGCTGATGACACCGGCACTATTAAATATGTAAATGATATGATATATAATTACCAATAAAACTGTCATCCAACGGATATTGTCTAAATAAATTTTTCGATTCATTTTCTTTTGTTTCCTTTCATATATTTTTATGATTCGTTGTCCTTGTTTTTACCACCGAATACCATGCTCATAATACCCCAAATTCCTTTTTTAGGGACGATGGCTAGTCCACGTTCTTCATCTCCAAGTATGAGTAGTTGGTCACCGGGATTAATACCAAATATCTTTCGTGCTTTCTGTGGAATCACGATTTGTCCTCGTTCTCCTACGGTGACAGAACCAAAGAAATGTTTTCCTTTTGGTGGGATTCCTATAGTTTCTTCTTCCGGATCGTCTTCATAATTTACCAAATCATCCAAAGTAACCTCAAAAAGTTCCGCCAGTTTAACACAGCTTCGCATGTCCGGTTCACTGTCTCCCCGTTCCCATTTGGCTACGGTCTGGCGGGAAACATTTAATTCTTCGCCAATGGATTCCTGAGTCATACCATGTTTTTTACGTAATGTAGTAATATTCGTTCCAATCATATTATTCATACCTCCTGTTAAGAATATATAACATTTTGGGATGGTTTACCAGTTATGAAAAGTAACAAAAATGGAAAGGGAAGTTAACATATGTAAACAGGAAAATCTTCCTTGCAAAAGAAAAACACTTATGTTATCATATCACATGTATGTAAAAGGCTTTGATTGCGTTTAGTAGGCAATTATGATTCGGTCAGAGAGAGTGTGCCATCGGCTGGAAGCACATTCACGTTCCCGTAGTTGTCGAAGTTCCCGCAGGAGCTGCATTCTGGAAGATGTTTGAAATATATATTTGCTTATAAAGGCAATATCAGTAATACGAAACATTGTGTAGAGAATGACGGATTGCACACGTTACGTGAAATGAAGTGTTTATGAGGTTTGATTCGAAGGCTGACTTCGTGATGATAAACTACATAAAAATCAGGGTGGTACCGCGGTTTTTCCGTCCCTGGCAGTGTTCCTGCAGGAGGAGAGACCATACCAGTTGATAAAAAGGTATAATAAAGCTCCTTGCATTTGCAGGGAGCTTTTTTATTTTTTAAGCCGTAAGGCAGAAAGGAGTAAGTCAGTTGTTAGGAATGTAAGGTCAAAAAGACTTTGACAGAAAGACACACTGACAGAATAATGACATGAAAGATAAGTTGAAGAAAATCATGGACGAAGCCATGGAACAAATTGATGCATCCCAGCAGTTAGATAAGCTGAATGAGATTAAAGTGGCATTTCTGGGAAAAAAGGGTGAATTAACCTCTATTTTAAAATCAATGAAGGATGTTGCTCCGGAAGACAGACCAAAGGTAGGCCAGCTGGTCAATGAAGCTCGCACTCAGATTGAAGAGAAGTTAGAAGCAAAGAAGGCGGCTTTTGAAAAGGCTCTTAGAGAACAGAAAATGAAGGCTGAGACCATTGATGTTACTCTCCCTGGTAAGAAACAGCCACAGGGACATCGTCATCCAAATACCATTACCTTAGAAGAGGTAGAGGATATTTTCGTTGGAATGGGCTATGAAGTAGTGGAGGGTCCAGAAATCGAAAAAGATTACTATAACTTTGAAGCATTAAATATCCCAGCAGACCATCCGGCCAAGGATGAGCAGGATACCTTCTATATTACAAAGGATATTCTTCTTCGTACCCAGACCTCTTCGGTACAGGTACATGAGATGGAAAAGGGAAAATTACCAATCCGTATGATTGCACCGGGACGTGTATTCCGTTCGGATGAAGTAGATGCAACCCATTCCCCAACCTTCCATCAGATTGAGGGTCTGGTTATTGATAAGGATGTGACCTTTGCGGACTTAAAGGGAACCTTGCAGGAGTTTGCGAAGAGACTCTTTGGCGAAGAAACTAAGGTAAAATTCCGTCCTCATCACTTCCAGTTTACTGAGCCTAGTGCAGAAATGGATGTAACCTGCTTTAAATGTGGTGGAAAAGGCTGTCGTTTCTGTAAGGGTTCCGGCTGGGTAGAGATTCTTGGTTGTGGTATGGTTCATCCACATGTATTAGAAATGAGTGGAATCGATCCGGAGGAATACACCGGTTTTGCATTTGGTGTAGGTTTAGAGCGTATTGCATTATTTAAGTATGAGATTGATGATATGAGATTGTTGTACGAGAATGACACCAGATTTTTAAAGCAGTTTTAAGATAAGAATAAAATCGTAGAAATCGAGAAAGGATATAGAGATATGAATACATCATTATCATGGATGAAAGCATATGTGCCAGATTTGGATTGTACGGCACAGGAATATACAGACGCAATGACGCTGTCTGGAACAAAGGTAGAGGGATTTGAGGAGCTGGATAAGAATCTGGATAAGATTATTGTTGCTCGTATCAATAAAATTGAGAAGCATCCTGACGCGGATAAGCTGGTAGTATGTCAGGTACAGATTGATGAGGAAGGTAATGAAGTACAGATTGTTACAGGTGCTTCTAATGTAAAAGAAGGTCAGAAGGTACCAGTGGTACTGGATGGCGGTCATGTGGCAAGCAGCCATAAGGATGGTGAGTCAGAAAATGGATTTAAGATTAAGAAGGGGAAGCTTCGTGGCGTAGAGTCCTTTGGTATGATGTGCTCTATTGAGGAGTTGGGTTCTACTACAGATATGTATCCGGATGCTGCAGAAGATGGAATCTATATTTTAAGTGATAATCCAGAGTACGCAGATGCAGCCATTGGCTCAGATGCCGTAGAACTTTTAGGACTTCATGACGTAGTTTTTGAATATGAGGTAACATCTAACCGTGTAGATTGTTTTGGTGTAACTGGTATTGCCAGAGAAGTAGCAGCTACTTTTGGGAAGGAATTTGTACCACCAGTAGTAACAGAAACTGGTAATAATGAAGATGTCAATGACTACGTATCTGTAGAGGTAGAGGATACCAAGCTTTGCCCAAGATATACTGCAAGAGTGGTAAAGAATATTAAAATTGCTCCATCTCCAGAATGGATGCAGAGAAGACTGGCTTCTGTAGGAATCCGTCCAATCAATAATATTGTTGATATTACTAATTATGTCATGGAAGAGTATGCACAGCCGATGCATGCCTATGACTTAGATAAATTAGCTGGAAAGAAAATTGTAGTACGTAAGGCAAAGCAGGATGAGCCATTTATGACCTTAGATGGTCAGGAAAGAAAGCTGGATGATTCCATGCTGGTGATTTGCGATGGTGAGAAGCCAGTTGGTATTGCTGGTATTATGGGTGGTGAAAACTCTAAGATTACCGATGATGTTACTACTATGTTGTTTGAGGCAGCTACCTTTGATGGAACCAACATCCGTTTGTCCGGCAAGAAGCTTGGTATGCGTACGGATGCTCAGGCAAAGTTTGAAAAGGGGCTTGATCCAAATAATGCCATGGAGGCTATGAACCGTGCCTGCCAGCTGATTGAAGAGTTAGGTGCTGGAGAAGTTGTTGGTGGTGCAATTGATGTATATCCTGTGAAGAAAGAGCCATTTACCATTCCGTATAATGTAGAGAAAATTAATGCATTGCTGGGAACCGATATTGACGAGGATACCATGGTTGGATATTTCGAGAAGATTGATTTACCAGTAGATAGAGAAAAGAAGGAAGTGCTGATTCCAACATGGAGACAGGATTTAGAAAGAATGGCAGATTTGGCAGAGGAAGTAGCAAGATTCTATGGATATGATAATATCCCAATGACATTGCCTTCCGGTTCAGCTACAGCAGGTGGTTTGTCTGAAAAATTACAGCATGAAAAGATTGCAAGAACAGTGGTTGAGTCTTATGGCTTCAATGAGGGAATGACCTTCTCCTTTGAGAGTCCAAAGGTATATGATAAGTTAAATCTTCCAGAGGATGATATGCTTCGTAAGAGCATTGTCATTACCAATCCTTTAGGTGAGGACTACAGTGTAATGCGTACTTCTGCTTTAGGCGGCATGCTGACCTCTTTATCTACTAATTACAATAGAAGAAATAAGGATGTTCGTTTATATGAGCTGGCAAATGTTTATCTTCCAAAGGCATTGCCACTAACAGAGCTTCCAGACGAAAGGATGCAGCTGACATTGGGAATGTATGGGGAAGGTGACTTCTTCACCATGAAGGGTGTGATTGAGACCTTAATGGAGAAAATGGGTCTGACAGACCTTGCTCAGTATGATCCAAAGGCAGAGAAGAGCTTCCTCCATCCGGGACGTCAGGCAAAGGTCATCTACGGTGGTAAGGAAGTAGCTTACTTAGGAGAAGTACATCCAGAGGTACTGGATAATTTCTCCATTGGACAGAAGGCATATATTGCAGTTGTAGATATGCAGACCTTGTCAGAGCTTGCGAAATTTGATGTGAAATATGTAGGAGTACCAAAATTCCCAGCAATGATTCGTGATATTAGTATGAGCATGAAGAAGGAAGTACTGGCTGGTGAAGTAGAAGAAGTCATTCGTAGTAAAGGTGGCAAGCTGGTAGAGTCATATGAGCTTTTCGATATATACGAAGGTTCTCAGCTGGCAGAGGGATACAAGTCACTGGCATATAAGATTGTATTCCGGGCAAGTGACCGTACCTTAACGGATGAAGAAGTAAATAATGCCATGAATAAGATTATTAAGGCATTAGGCGAAAAAGAAGTAGAGCTTCGTCAGTAAAAAAAGACTTTACGGAAGAAAAAAATTAGTCTATAATGTACGCGTAGCAGACAGTGCTGATTATGTCAGCACTGTTTTCTGCGTGGATTTGTAAATAAAAAGAGAAGGATTCTTCGGATTGTAGAGAGAAAATGATAACAGTTAAAAAGAATAATTAAATAGAAATGGCGTAGAAATGAAAAATAAACATGTAAAAATGATTCGTGTGCTTTCCTGGTTTGTTTTCGCTGGCTACCTAATTGCACTGATATATTTCTTGTTTTTCAGCGAGCAGATGGGGCGGGTTCCATCCAATGAATATAAATACAGCTTAGAACCCTTTCGGGAAATAAGAAGATATATTATATATAGAAAAGAAATTGGTTTTTTTAATGTAATGTTAAATTTGTTTGGCAATATCATCTGTTTTGTGCCTTTTGGCTTTGTGTTGCCAATTATGTCTAATAAACAGAGAGGAATTTTTAAAATTACAGTACTGACTTTTTTGACCTCTCTTTTGGTGGAGTTAATTCAGCTTTTGTCTAAGGTAGGCTCTTGTGATGTGGATGATATTATTTTAAATACTTTAGGAGGTTTCCTAGGGTATGTGCTATTTGCCATAGGGCTTTGGATTTACCGGAGGCTTCGGAAAAGTTAGTGTTTCATATAGATGGGAAAGGATAGAGAGATGGCTCATAGGAGAAAAAGAGGAAAAAAAAGAACAAATGAAGGACTGCGATTAACGGATAAAAAACATCCAAGAGAGGCTATCATTGCAACTGCAATGGGAGTGGTATCTATTGTTGTTTTTTGTGTACTTTGTTTCATGTCTGGAGAAAGCAGGGGAACCTCTGGGGTGGAAGCTGGTATCATGGGAGTTTTTTGCTTCTTAATGAGTATAGCAGGATTTATTACAGCGTGGATTAGTCTTCATAAAGAGAATATTCGTCCATTATTTCCCACCATTGGAGTTATGATAAATGGTTTGACGGTGTTGTTTTATCTTTTGGTATATATATGGGGAACATCGGTATAAGAGAGGTTTAAAAATCTAAAAAGAATCTAAAAACTGACGTTGTTTTCTTGCGGGAACAACGTCTTTCTATTATACTGTTATCTGTTAAATTGAAAAAATCCAAAGAGAAATAAAAGTGGAACCTATAGGTTACGGAAAGGATAGGGTTTTCATGGCAAAGCTAGTAGAAGATGACGATAGAGGAAAAATAAAGAAGGATGCATTGATTTATCAGAAAAGAAATGATACAGATAGTAAGGCAGAATATGAAAAATTAGATGCCAGTGGAAAGTTTCAGTATTTTAAGGATTATTATTTAAAGAACATATTGATTGTTCTGGTTCTTATATTAATAGGTGGATATTACATTGTTGGAGCTGTTACGAAACCAAACAATACGGTGTATATTGCCATTGCTGACGATACCTTTGATAAAGAACAAATCAAGCAATTGGAAAAGGATATTGAAACATATCTTGGTTTAGATGGAAAAAAAGAAGTGGTCAGTATTAATGTAGATTATAGTTCAAAAAGTGGTCAGTCTGATCAGCAGCTGGAAAATTATTTATATTCTGGTGATTGTGATATTGTTATTGCTTCTCAAGAGGGATTTGAATACTGGGCGGAGGGAGGTTATTTTTTGGAGCCGGAAAGCTCTGAACTAGTATCCTTTTATGAGGATGTACCAGAGTCTGACCGAATTTATACCACCGTTACCGAAGGAGCGGAGATTCGCGGAGAAAAAGAAGTGGATAATACCAAATATAATTTTGGAGTATCTGTTTTTGACTCAGAGAAATATAAGGCATTAGAAGGAAAAGGGAAGACGGCAGTAGCTGGTGTTGTGAATTCTTCTAATCATATTGAGGAAGCGGCAGCAGTTCTTGAATACATTCTAGATAATGAAATTAAACCAGGAACGGTGAACTCGGAATTTGCCGGAGAGCAGTAATATCCAAAGGGGGTATTACAATATCTAAATATAATAATATGACATAAAAAAGGTTCTTTGTTTTTCTAATGGTGAATCCTGATTTGAAAAATAAAGAACCTTTTTATTATTTATTGGTTATGTATAAAATTATCGTATACAGCTTAGAAGTGTATCTTTTAGTGCTGATGTGGCGATTACTGCCAGAATACCACCGATACTGGAACCAATCAGATTTACAATCAGCTGATAGTTCCAATCTACCTTTTCTCCCTTATTTGGGATAGGTAAGATTGCAAACCAGATACTGCTGAATACAGAACGCATAGCGTTCATACTGAAACCTGTGCTGTTCAGTGTTAATGCCATAAATGCTACTGCGGCAAAACCAACCACACCAACGATTAATGACTGATTACCACCAAGTAAATCGCTTACTCCTATAATGCTCATAAATACTAAGAATAAGAAAACAAAAGTTGCAATCACTTCCTGCAGGAAGTTTAGTGGAAGATTTTTTTCTACTGCATAGGCTGCAAAGATACCTCTTTTTGAAGAGCCTTCTGTAGCTTTAAAGCTATCCCAGAAGAAAATCATACAAATAAGTACTGCTGCACCTGCTGCAAGAAACTCCATTAGCAGATAAATAGCTGCATCCTTAACCGGTAATACACCCATAACCAGATTTCCAAGAATAACACCAGGATTTAGGAAAGCAGGTCCGCCCATGATGCAGGCGGTGCTAAGACCAAATCCAACAGCCAGACTCCATGCAACAACCAGTTCGATGTAGTTCAAGGTTCCCACCAAGGTTTTCTTTAAATTTACATTACACATGTAAGCATAACCACCCAAAAGGAAAATCAAACTACCTACAAATTCAGATAAATAGTTCATGTCCGTTACCTCCTTGTTGTACCGTATTTAATTGTATCACGATCTTTTGGCTCTCCAAGGATCCGCTGAAGAGCAACTAATATGACTACATTCTACCATAAACTACAAAAAAAGCCAATGAAAAGTATAATAATAGCTAAAAAATTCTGAAAGTATTTTTCACAGAACCTTCCCTTGACCACTTTGTACATACAAGGTAAACTTTACAGAAGATAAATAAATTAACCTAAGTGTATATTTCGCTATATTATTAAAAGGATACCAGTGCACAGCAGAAAAAAGGTCTTTGAATTTCTGACTGAGTGGTGTATGAGCTTGCTGGTGCTTAAAGTGTATGAATGCATTAGCATGAAATACGCTTTTATGCACCATTGCGTAGCTCATCTCAAGCCGCAAGGCGTCCACGAATCAGAAAATCAAAGACCTTTTTTCTGTGTCTTGCGTCCTATATCCAATTATATTATATGAAATTCATAATATCTTAAGAATTCTATTCGGTGGAATTAAATTTTAGCTGATATAGTGTGTACAGTAAGAGAATAAGGAGAGAGAAAAAATGCAGACAGTATTAGTATGTGATGATGATAAGGAAATTGTAGAAGCGATTCGCATTTATTTGGAGCAGGAGGGCTATGAAGTGCTGGCAGCCTATGATGGACAGCAGGCACTGGAGCAGATGGAAGCAAACAAAATCGACCTGCTGGTAATTGATGTGATGATGCCAAAACTGGATGGTATCCGGGCAACCTTAAAAATCCGGGAAAACAGCTGTGTACCAATTATTATCATTTCAGCAAAGTCAGAGGATGCAGATAAGATTCTAGGATTAAATATTGGGGCGGATGATTATCTTACAAAACCATTTAATCCTCTGGAACTGGTTGCAAGAGTGAAATCCCAGCTTCGCCGTTATACTATGATGGCAGGTCAGGAGTATACGGAAAACGTAACATACCGTATCGGAGGCTTGGAAGTCAATGATGAACGGAAAGAAGTCTATGTGGACGGGGAACTGGTAAAATTAACTCCAATCGAATACAATATTCTCTTATTATTTATGAGGCATCCGGGAAAGGTTTTTTCCAGTACCCAGATATATGAAAGTATCTGGAATGAGGAAGCATTAGCTGCAGAAAATACAGTGGC
>CAZEFX010000037.1:0-26033 GCA_964511525.1 uncultured Jutongia sp. | reverse complement strand
ATTGTATACTACGAAATCTGGCTCAAAGTTCTCAAGCTCAGCATCTGTTGGCTGGATGAACATGTTCTTAACAAAATGTGCCTGCCAAGCAACTTCAACGATGAAACGAACTGCCATTCTTGTATCTGCGTTAGCACCACAGAATGCATCTACTACGAATAATTTCTTATTTGAAAGCTCTTTTGTAGCAAGATCCTTCAATGTGCTCCAAACCTCTTCAGACATTGGATGATTGTCATTCTTATACTCATCGGTTGTCCACCATACAGTATCCTTAGAATTCTCATCCATAACGATGTACTTATCTTTAGGAGAACGTCCTGTGTAGATACCTGTCATAACATTAACAGCGCCAAGCTCTGTCTCCTGACCTACTTCATAACCTTCTAAGCCAGCCTTAGTCTCTTCCTCAAACAATACTTCAAACGATGGATTGTATACAATCTCAGTGCTACCGGTAATACCGTACTTTTCCAAATTAATCTTTGACATTTCGTTTAACCTCTTTCTTTCTTATTTTTACTATTATCATTCCGCCTTTGCGCCCGATGATAATATCGTTCCCTATTATACAAGATACTTACTGTTTTCGTCAACAATTTCCTAAAAATAGTATAAATACAGAGCGATTCTCAAATCATTCCCAAAGTATGGTATCCGGCAGCTTCAGACCTGCCATTCCAAGGACTCTTTCTATCCCCTCTTCAATCTCTTCTCTAGTATATTCATGTGCCTCTAAAAAGTCATCTTCCTTTTCATTCATATAACCGTATATTTCCAATGCCGCTTCTATAGAAGTTCTATCCAGTTCTCCGGTTTCTAGTTGGATTTCCAGCCTTTCCAATAACTGATTTTCCGCCTCATTAATTTCTCCTGCATCGATTTTTTGCAAAAATTGTTTCATCCACTCCTCAGCGCCTCCATTCTCTACAAACTTTGGCTGTTTATACTTGTCCTGCAGCGCCCCACTCATGAGAATTGCTGCCATTCGTAATACATCCCGGATTACACCCTTTTTTCGATTCTGTTGGTAGCCCATACTCTCCCTGCCTTTCTTTGCAAATCACTCTCCTGAAAATTTCTTTCCTTCTATTTGCCAAAAATCTTTTTCTGCAATTCCCTATAATCTATCTTGCCATTGCTTCTTCGTGGCAGAGCCTCCATGATTCTCATATGGTATTCCTGTCTTTGGATTCGCTTTCTACTAAGAATTTGCTCTAGCTCTGTCAAAAGCTGTTTTCCCTCTCTACATCTTTCTTTTCCTGTACTTTCCCTTGTGCTCTCTTCTAATAGTCCCTTATCCACTATTCCTACACCAATCTTGTCTGCATTCTCGTCTAATCCATTAACACAAACTACTTGGCTTTTTAATTCCTGGCTTAGTTCCTTTTGCAATTCATCCAAACTAATACGGTATCCCCTTACCTTCACAAACCGGCTTTTTCTGCCGGTAACATAAAGAAATCCCTCCTCATCCAAGCTTCCAATATCACCGGTATACAAGCATCCATTACGTTTTTTAACCCCCAGCACTTCCTCTGTTAAATCTCTCCAAGACCAGGCATAGCCCCAAGAAATATTTCTTCCTTGGTATAAAATCTCTCCTTTCCCTTCTGAATCAGGAGCCTTAATGGTAAACTTTCCTCCGGAAATTGCCTGCCCCACACTATTTATTTTATGAGGATAACGATTTAAAAAGAAGCTGCTCATACGGGCAGTGGCCTCTGTTTGTCCATACATAATAGCCAGCTCCACCTCCTGCCCCTTTCTTTTTCTTCTTTCTACTTCCTCTAACAAATATTGTTTCATAGAAAGAGACATGGCTCCCCCTGCCTGAGTAAGTATTCTCAAATCCCTTAAGGGACGTTCTAGGATGCGCATCCTTTTTATCACTTCATAGGTATATGGTACCCCAGATAACATGGTGACTTTCTCTTCTTCTAAATACTCCCAAAAGGATTTTTGCATCATCATCCCTTTTGGAAACAAAAGAGTTCCCCCTGCCTTTAATGTACTATTTACTACAGACAACCCATAGGAATAGGAAATAGGCAGCATAACTGCTACCCTGTCTTTTTCAGTCATATTCAAGCTTTCGATGATAGAATCCGTATTACTTTCTAAATTTTCATAGGTCAGTATGACAAATTTTCCACTTCCTGTAGTGCCTGATGTAGAAAGTAATACTGCAACCTGTGGCTCTATGTTTTGATTTTTCCAAACCTTACTTTCATTATTTTTCCATACTTCATAATGCCCATATCCTTTCCCTTGCTCTAGTTTTAGAAAAGGAAATAAATCCCATCCTTCTTTTGGCATTAACAAATATGCTGGTTGAAATTCGTGAATGATTTGCTGTATTTTTTTCTGTGAGGTACTTTTTTCAACCAGCATGACAGGTATTTTCTTTTCTACTAAAACACAATATAAATGAATAGATTCTTTTGAATTGTCTGTAAGCATCAACCAAAGAGCCCTGTCTCTTTCATCTAATATTTTCTCTAAAATTTCATAAGCTTTTTTCATTTTCAAGTATCTCCACCAATCGCTCCAATATCATGCGCTCTTTTCCAATGGCTTCTTCTAGTTTATCTGCAATACCGCAATTTACCTTTTCATTTAAAATACATTGGTCTAACGTAGCTGTTCTTCCTTCTAAGGATAGCTGTTTTAGATAAATCAAACGGATTCGCTGAAAGCTTCTCTCCACTTCTTTATACTCCTCCCAAAACTCCTTTAATACATTTTCTAAATGATATTTTTCCTGAAGAAATTCTAACCTCCGTTTTATGCACTGTTTTTGCTCATAGAGTAATTGAAATACCCGAAAATCCACCACCACCTGCTCTTCCTCTCCACGCAGCTCTGACAAAATCCGTTCATAGATATCTGTACCATACATATGAAGATCCTCTGCCACCATCTCCTGATCCGGTGGATTTAAGAATTCTTTTATTTTGACAAGGAAATCATGTACTTCAAATGAATATGGCGAACTTTCTTTCAATAAGCATAACATTACCGGCCACGGATACTCTTCCGTTAAATACTTTGCTCCACAAAATAAAAATAATTTTCCCTTTTCATATGCCATCAGATATTCCTCATAAGGAATAATAAATGTTTGTACCTTCTGCTTTCTGGCAAATCCAAAGGCATAAAAAACCTTTTCCCTATCGCTAAAGCCATAGATTAAATTCTCATGTACGTAATGCCTTGTATCAAAACAATCTTTTTCTGAAAGATAAAATTCATCTAAATGAATATTTACATACAATCCCTGCTCCAGCTTCTCTTTTGTATAATCTAGGATATCAGATGTAATTTCTAAATAAGAAATTCCCTTTAAATCCATAATCTGCTCTAGTTCTTCATCAAAAAATAATAGATTCAGACTATCTGGATGATAAAACAATTTAATATGAATAAAATATTGCATGAGCCACTGATGAAATTCCGGCTGGGCTTGTATTATGGCTAATCTGGTACTATAAAATAAATAGGTGGTGGAATCCGGCGTATCACACAATGGTAAAATACAATCTTGGCTGGTGGTTTTCTGCTCTAACACAAGAGGCCTTTCTTTGTCCAAAAAATCGGACAAAAAAGTAGACACAAATACCCGGATTTGAAATTCCGTTATTCTGGAATTTTTATAATGATACTTTAGGACTCCCTTCTGGATTTCTTCTATTTTTCCATAGGGTTTCTTTATCTTTCTTAAAAATTTCTTCCATAATCTATCCTCCCACCCTATATGACGTAAATCAATTTCTAAAATATCTTTATACATTCTTCTCCCACCTTTTCTATGATTTTATCCCATTAGCCCCTCCAAGCTACTACTTTACAATCCGTCAGTTTCTGGCACTTCTTTACTGCTTCTGGTGGTACATGTAATACGAAGGATTTGGAGGATAAGTACTTTATGGACTTGCTAATCTTTTTGCTGGATAGATAGATATGAACACCTTTGCAATTTTCAAAAGCTTCTGTCATCTTATATTTCTCTACCGCTGGCCATTTTATTTTTTTCTTTGTAGAAAAATAGATTCTTTTTAATTTGACACAATCACGAAAACTCTGCTCTCCCACGGTAGACATACCCCAATGAACCTCTTCCAGATTTGGGTTATCTCCTAAGGTTCCCTTATCTAGTTTTGAAATTCTATTTAATGTAGCTCTTTTTAACTTTTTGCAGTTCGAAAAAACCCAACTATCCATCTCCTTTACATTTTTCACCTCTAATGCTTTTATGCCGGTTTTCATAAACGTCATATAGTCTATCTTTTTGACACCGTCTATCTTTAGAGAAGTGATTTTTTTATTTCCAAAACAGGCCCGACCTGTGATATACTCCACCTTATCTCCTGTAATTACCACATCTCCCTTTAATCCCCGTCCGTCAATCATAATCTTATTGTTAGAGATGGTAGCAATTCCTTTTTTTGTGCAGTCATTCACCCATTTTGTACCTTCAAAACAACCGCCCTCAACATGCTCTGGCATTCCTTTAAATCTTACCTTGCTAAGTTTTTTACAGCCATAAAATGCTCCGCCGCTTACTTCAACGGTTGATGCCGGAATAATTGCTTTTTTTAAACCTGTACATCCAGAAAATGCCTCATAACCAATCACTTTAAATTTATCTCCTTTTACAGAAAAGGAAGAGATTTCTTTTTGATTTGCAAAAGCATACTTCTCAATGCCTGCTACTTGAATCCCTTGATATGTCTCTGGCACTACAATGTCTCTATAAACTGCTTTTCCTTCCTCATCATATTGCTGATGAAATCCTATAATCGTCCAAAATGCCTCATAGACTATTCCATCGTATTCTTCCTCTGCATAATAGAGATACTCAAATCCATTATCTACTACTTTATCTCCTTCCTGATAAACTCCTAGGGATTCTTTCTGGCTTTTTATGGTATTAACATCCATAGCATTACTGTCTGTTCCTTCTGTAATAGTGCTATCTATAGTTTCTGCGATAACAGACCTTTGCTGTGCAACTGCTACCATTCCTAAAATTATTACTATCCATGCTATTTTTCTTATATTTTTTCTCATACTTCTACCCCCTTAACAGATAAAATAATTATAATCTACATAATCTAATTCGTTTAACTTTACGGAACCATTAACCGAGTTTGCATGATATGCCGTAGTAGAAACCTCCATTACATCATCCTGACTTCCGCTGCTCCATGCATAATTATCAAAGTTATTCAGCTTCAAGCCCTGTCCTGTCATATACCCCTCTGTACCTTCTGTCATGATTTCTTTTACACTAAAATTTTTCTTCTTCTCGTATGCTAGAATAAGATTTTTGACTGCCACACAGGAGGCATAGTAACGGTTAAAACAAAAATCCGCATTGTCTTCATATAAACTAGTATTCAAACTATTTTGATAAAATTTAATATCCCGAAATTCAATTACACCATAGTTTACCTTTTTTTGAAAAGTGCTCCAATCAGTAAAATGATTTTTATTCATATCCTTTAAAGCACTTTTAGGAAGTAGAGTACGATGAGCATAGGTATCTGACAACTGGTGGGCTGCCACACCAATTAAAATCCATGCTTTTTTTGCTTTAGTATCTGCTCCTAATTCACTTGACATAGTTACCCCGAATGTGTTTGAGAAAATATCAGCCACCATTTCTCGCATATCCACTAAATCCTGATTGCCATAGCTAACATCCTCTGTATGCGTAATATCTATGGTATTTAAATATTCCATAGCCTGAGTACGGTCGGATAATTTTTTTCCGCTACTATTGGCTTTTTTCGCCGCCTTATATAAAAACTTCAACATCACTACGTAATTATGCTGTCCATGCAAAAGACCATATCTCGTGACTCTTTCGTATGGGTTTGTAGGATCGTACTTGCTTGTTGGCAATTGGGCATCCACCCTACCTGCTGCACCTGCTACTAAATCTATTTCCGAATCCGACAAAACATTTGCGATTTCTACCGTGGTATTTGGCATATTCGGATCGTAATTCTCCTCCGTCCCTGTTATCATATTCCTATGTAGTGCCGTATTCCAGCATCCTGTCACAATTCCCTGGGTATCGTATTCCGTCAGTTCCCTCTCTTGTGGCTGAATATTTTCTTCTTCCACAGGAGTAAAGTCCTCTCCCATTTCCAAAGCAGCTTTCACATCCAAAAGCCCCAGTCCCTCTGTCTCTTCTACCTTTGCAGAAGAGGCCTTCAAAAGCTGGCGGATAAAGGTACTGTCTGCTTTCGGGATTTTTTCCAGAAGCTGTGCTACTGCTCCTGTTACATGGGCGGTAGCGATACTGGTTCCATCTACCGTGGTAATTCCTCCGAAGAAACCACTAGTCCAAATCTTCTCCCCGGGAGCCAAAATATCTATACCTTCTCCCTTAGAAGTAAATTCTGTGATTTGGTTTTCTCCATTGGTAGCACCTACTGCTATCACCTCTGGAAATGCAGCAGGATAATCGATTGTCGATGTACTATCCCCGTGATTTCCCACTGCTGCCACCATGATAATTCCTGCTTCTTTGGCATCCTGTACGGCTTCCTCCAGCGCAGCAGAATATTCACTCATACCAAAGCTCATATTTAAAACGTCTATATTATTTTCGATACACCAGTAAATCCCACTGATAATTCGGCTGACTGGAGCAGTATTTTCTCTATCCAGCACCTTCACGGAATAAACCTTCGCATTTGGAGCAATTCCCTGTAAACAGCCTTTTTCCCTTTGAGCCGCTATAATTCCCATAAGGCTTATCCCATGTCCTGTGGAATCATCAAAAAGAGGAGAGCCCTCCTTTGTCCCTTCAATCAAATTCACTCTTTCTTTCGGAAAAATGTTTTCCCCGTAGGAAATCCCAGAATCCAAAATTGCGATTTTAACACCTTTTCCAGTATAATATTTTTCCTTTTTCTGTTTCTTACTTTCTGCTTTCACAGCACTTCCAGAAACAGCAATGCTTGCTTTAGTACTATTGGTAATTCCTGCTTTGGTAGCGATGCGATAAGCCGGAAGCCGGATTGCATCCAGATTCCATTGATGGAACTGCACAGTCTTCTTTTCTTCTATAACTTCTTCCAGCAGTTCCTCATCCGGCTCTACTACTTCATTGGCAGTGATAGAAAAATCCTCTTCCAGACTATCTACTCCATTTAACTCTTCTATCTGCTTTGCCTCATCCTGGCTAAGATTTAGCACCATCATTTGATTTTCTTCCAATTCCTTTTTCACTGGTGTCTCTGTGTCTGGAAGCAAATCATTCTCCTTGGCACTAATTTCCAGCTTTTCATAAGATTTCTCGTCTTTCAAGGTGACAATATAATTATTTTGTTCCTCCTCTTTAACGTTCTTTTCTGTCTGCTTTTTCTCATCCTTTTCCTGTTTCTCTTCCTCGGTTTCAATATCGTATGCAATACTGGCATGAGCCTTAATGGCAATGCCATTTAATCCAATATTAAAAAATCCTGTGCTAAGCACAATGGCTGTTGATAACATCACCGAAGTAACCTTTGTAAAAATTTTTCTCATCCTATGTCCTCCTTTTTTTCATTAATTCTTTCATCCCATCAAATAAATCCTACTCTTTTTATAAAACCACCACCTTACATGATACATACTTTTTATATTTACTAATTGCACTAGCTGGTACATGCAGAATAACATTTTTAGGTATTTTCGCTTTTTTTATAGATGAATCCACCTTGCTGCTGTATAAATAAATATCTTTTAACCTTTTTGTATCCGCCTTATATCCAAATACTCTTGGATATGACCATTTTTCATATTCATAATGCTTGGTTCCCCATTGTATCTTTTTCTTGGAATTTATTATTATTGTTTTAATATTAGGACTCCCTTGAAAACAACATCTGGGAATCTGGGATATTCCATTTCCAAAAATAACCTTCTCTAGCCCATATGCATTAGAAAAAAAGCTAACCCCTATCCTTTCTACACGACTTACTTTTATGGTTTGGATAGACTTACTAATCCATCCTCCCGGTCCTGATAATTCATGGACTCCGTCTATTTCAAGATACGTAATTTTATTGGCATTTTGAAATGCTCCTCTTACTATACGATTCACTTTTTTCCCTGTTATCTTGGCATGTCCAGAAAGTCCGGAAGCATCGATTAGAATTCCGTCCGCTATAGCAGGGACTCCTTTCTTTTTACAATCCTTTATCCATTTTGTATTCTTAAATACATCGTGATAAAACTCTACCGGATTCCCTTTCATTTCTACTTTTTCCAAACTACTACAGCCTGCAAAAGCTCCCGTATCCATACGCTGTACATTCTCTGGAATCGTTATTTCTTTCAGTCCGGTACATTTTTTAAATGCATCAGATCCAATTTCTTCCAAAGAGGCTGGAAGTATTATCTCCTCTAATCCATTACATCCATAAAAAGCCTCTCTGTTAATCTCTAACAAATTTTCACTTAATTGAATACTTTGAATTTCCGAATGATTTTTAAATACCTCCCAGCACACTGCAATCACCGGTGCTCCATAAATTTCATCCGGTATAACAATATCTGTATAAATTGGATTTCCTTCTGCATCATATTCTTGTTGAAATTTATACAATGTAAAATTATTAGGTTCCGAATAAAGTTCTCCATTGAAATATTCATAGGCACCATTATAAATAAACTCAAAACATCCTACCTTTACCTTTTCTTCTACGTCAAAGGTGGGTACAGGTGAAGACACCGAAGTTTCTGCCACTTCTGTTTCTGTTGCTCTGGCAGTAGCAGTAGAGGATAGGCGACTAGAAGAATTCTTTTCTTCTAAGAACTTTTTTTCACTCCAATCTCCAAACAGACAACAAAGTATTGCACATACCATGATAAATAATAACTTAGGATAGAATTTCTTTTTCATGTTGACATTCTCCTATCTTCCATTAGTTCCTTCATCCCATCAAATAAATCCTGACAACAATCAAATCTTTCATCAAAATCTGGAAGCTCCGTGTAATCCACCCCAAAGCGTAGTTCCAGTTCTGCCAAAAGCTCCATCACTGCTAAAGAATCATACTGCAAATCTTCAATGAGACAAGTGTCTTTTTGTATTTGCTCCCTTTCCAAAGCATGTGCACTGATTTCCATAATAATATCCTGTAATTCCTCCCACGTTATCATCTTGTCTCCTCCTTAATCTTTGATATAAAGCTCGCTAACTTTCCTGTTCGTTCCACTGGAAGTAATTCCTTTGATGCTGCTACAACTACCTCCACTTCCTCCTTGGCTCTTTCCCGAATCCCCCTTTCAATGTTTCTTGCTGCCATAGCAAAAAATTCCATTTCCTCCATAACCAAAGTTACTACAAATTTCTCATAATCCTCCTGCAGAATCTGATATTGTATAATCACTCCATCTATTTGAAGGTTTACATGATGTACTATTTGCATCAATGCATAAGCATGGGTTCGTGAGCCGTCCCGATGTAAAATCCAATCATTTTTTCTGCCAGCTTTTAATTCTAATACGTCGGAACGCCTTCCGCAGGAACAGGTATACTTTCTATGAAGAATTCCTCTGTCCTCAATATTAAACCTCACCAAGGGCATAGCCTGATTCTGTAACGTAGTGACACAAATATCTCCCTCTGCATCTTCTACCATCTTCCCTGACTCATCCATTACCTCAAGATAAACATTATCCGACATGCAATGCAGTTTTCCTTCCGGACATTCATAGGCAATGGAATTTACTTCTTTGCTTCCATATTGATTTGCCGTCTGGCATTTGAAAATTTCTTCTGTTCGTTTTCTTACTCCCTCATCCAGATATTCTCCTGTAAATTCTATGTACCTAAGATTTCCCGGCTTTTTTCCTGTAGTTTCCGCTATATTGCATAAAAGTACCACCAGACTCGGTTGCAATATCATCCATACGGGATTAAATTCAACCATTTTCTCATAAGCTTCCTGAAAATCTCCCTGATAAATAAATTTTCTGGAAATCCCCAATCTATTGCTCTCTTCCCAATATTCTTTTTCTCCACCATCGGAAGAAAAAAAGTAACACAACCTATCCGCAGCGGATATATTGTAATACTTCTTACGATACATCCACAAAGACAAAAGAGAACGTCTATTTTGTTCCGGTTTCCAATAAATTTCTGTAAACTTTCCGGTAGAACCGGAAGTCCGTGTCATTTTTAATTTTCCACCGATATAATCTCCTATGTATTTTGATGACAAACAGGACATTCCTGATTCTAGATAATGCCCTTTTGTTACAATAGGAAATTCCTCAAATCCTGCACTGGCTATATCTAACCCCTTCTGCTGTGCAAGTCTATTATATAAAGGTACTGCATGGTATGCATTTCTTGCCATATTTTCAGCTTTGTTTTTTGTATTCATCTCTTCACATCACCTTTTTCCTTTCCCACCTATTAACGTACAATTTAATTTATAATACTTAATTGTGGCAGTTATTTGTCAAAATTATTTCTCAAAAATAGTCCTTTTAAAAAAACCCTCTATAAATATAGACACTTAAACCCGCCATTTGGTTCCCAAAAATTTGCAACTTTTTTATTTTCGTTAAATATGCACAATTTCTCTGTTTTGGTTTTATACACATTGTACGAGATGAAATTTTCGTTTCTCATACCTACTTCCGTTTCCTTGCTTTATCTTTTAATCACAATAGGGAGCACTTCTATTTCTCTTGAAGTGCTCCCTATTGTATCAAAAAAAATTGCTATTTTTTCCTGTTTGTTGTGAATCATATAGTTATTTGTTGTAAATTTTTTACTACACCTTGATTCTATAAATATCTTATTTTAACTTCTTATCCCTGCTTCTCTTCTATCCACTGCTCCATCTGGTCCTGCAACACGATAAAAGGCGCAGCTCCTGTAGACAGGAAGAAATCGTGAAACTCTTTCAAAGAAAAGGCATTACCTAGCTTCTTTTCCGCTTCTTCTCTTAGCTCCCGAATCTCCAAATATCCCAAGGTGTACTGCATATAGCTGGCAGGCTCTGCTACCATAGAATCATAAATGGTCTTTGCCTGACTTTCCTCAAAACCAAAATCCTCCAGATAGGCTGCCAGCTTCTTTTCACTCCAGCCCAGATAATTCACTCCAAGGTCTGCCTTGGCATATAGACAGAGGGTAGCAAGGGTGTTTGATGTTAAAAGCTGGGTGACTTCTTTCTCCAGACCTGCTATCTCATAGCTATAAAGCTCTGCATAGGTTCCCCATCCCTCAGAATATCCACCGATTTCTAAAATGCTTCGGATTGGGGATGGATTGGTGGACTGAAAATAACAGTGCTGATATAAATGACCGGGATAGCTTTCGTGGGCAATGGTAGCATAGGCTTCTGATAAGTCATACTCCTCACTTTGATTAATATAAATCACATTTTCCTTATAATCATCAATAGGTGAAGAAATATAAAACGCCGGACTTAAACTGTCTTCCAGAGATTCATCCACATACTTCACTTCTCCTGTAATACCTTCTGGCAACGCAGAAAAATCTCCTGCAATCTGCTCCTGAAGCCAATTCATGGTTTCTGCCGGGTCTGTGCAGGGATATTCCACATCCTGCACGTCATAGTAAGCATCTGGTGTTTTGGTCATAATTCTGGACATGGTCTTTTGTTCCTGCTGCAGAGTTTTATCCAATAGTTTATTGATTTCCTCCACAGAACGGCTGGAGCCGGTCATAGACTCCACCAGACAAGCATAATATTCCTTTCCTTTTTCCAGCTTACAAAGTCCGCCTTCATTATTTCCAGTGCCCTTCAAGCTCTCCAAAGACTGGATTAATTCTTCATAGGCAGGAATCACTGCTTCCAATACCGCTTTTTTATTTTGCTCTTTATATTCTTTCATCTCCGAAGTAGAAATCCCTTCTACCTCTGCAATCTTAGAATCAAAAATACCAATAAGGTAATTATCCTCTGGATTGGTAATGAACTCCTGACATTGTTTTACAATCGCCTGAAGGGTGGTATCGCTCATAAAGGTTCCCTTCTGGGATTTCTCTTTTTCAAATGTAGCAATTTGACCAAAATAATCCGGGATTTGCTGTAACAGTTCCAGATAAATTTCCACTTCCTCTTTGGTATCAAACTGGTACTCTGCCATAAGAACCGGAAGCTGTGCCTGAATCCCTGTTACCGGGCCCAGACACTCATTGTATTCAAGAAATTCAGAAAACTTCAGATCCGTTTTTAACATCTGACGTAAAATATCATAGGTCAGCTTCTGCTCTTCCTTTAATTTTTCATACGGAAAGCTTTCTAAGGACGCCAGCCAGTTTTCTTCAATGAAAACATCCTCCTGAAAACCAGCCATACTATATTCTCCCAGAGTTGGCTCTATTTCCTGTATCCCATATTCCTTCGGTTCATCTAAGACAAAATTCATACTAATACTATCGTCCGTTACTTCTTCCACAAAAATCTGATTGGTAAAGGCATCAAAATCCTTTTGCACCTGCTCCGGACTTCTGTCATCCTCCACCTCTGGCCGGCTAATGGTTTGCTGTCCCAGAGAATCTCCCCATTGCTGCCATCCCAGAAAGCCTGCGATGCCAAAAACTAATATTACAATTAACAGTGATTTTTTCGCTTTCATATACTCCTCATTTCCTTTTTGCTTCCTATTCAAACTGCTCACATATAAAATGAGATTACCTTCTCATAATATCAACTATATAAGTATATTTTTCATACCTGCCAAAAAGACCTGCAAACAAACCCTTTTTGGAATTACATCATTATAACACAATACTTGATTTTTTGCGCTTTTTCATGTAGTCTAGTATTTGATTTGTATTTCTAGTCTATACGAATACAAACTCAATAACAAATTATTTTTACAATGAAGAAGGAGACAAAATCATGAAAAAGAAGTTACTTGCTTTAGGAATGTGTCTTAGCCTTGCTTTGACAGGATGTAGTGCTGCAACCGAGCAGATTACAGAAGGACTTACAGAAGCTGCTAAGGATATTGCAGAAACTGCACAGGAAGAAACCAATGCTGAAGTAGCAGAGGAAGAAACAGAAGCAGAAGAAGCTCCAGAAGTAGAAACATTAAAACTTGGTAAGAGTGCAAAAATCGGTGACTGGAAGGTTACTGTAAAGAAAGCACAGGCGAAAAAGCTGATTCGCCAGTCTTCTTACTATGTATTTAAACCAACTAAAGGAAGCACTTTTATTTGTGTAAGCATGAAGGTTCAGAATAAGGGCAAAAAGGAAGATACCTTCCTTCCAAAATTTGGATATGAAGACGAAGATAATTTTGCCACTCTTTATTATGAAGATTATGAGTACAAAGCAGGCTATCTTACCAGCTATGATAAAGATTTGATGGATGAAAGCATCAAGCCTTTAACCACCAAAAACGGAATCATTGTTTTTGAAGTTCCAAAGAAGGTTGCTAAGAAAAAAGGAAAGCTTACTTTAAAAATTGGAACCACTCAGGATTATGTAATCTATAAACTGAAATAATTCATTGAGACCTTTACATAACTATAAAAACTACTAAGTTTTCATAGCGAATGCTAAAACAAAAAACCTTGGTTTTCCATTTCACTGGAAACCAAGGTTTTTTTCATGTTTTCAAACTAAGCTTATTTTTTCTTATTCTTCTTAGTTTTCTTACTTTTCTTAGTTTGTTTTGCTTTTGCCTTACTCTGTGCTTTTACCTTACCCTTTAAGCCAGCTTTTTTCAGTAGCTTCTTGTAAGCTTTTTTCTGCTTCTCTGGAACTTCCACAACTGCCTTCTTAGGCACCTTAGCAAAGGCTTTCTTTCCAACGCTCTTCAGCTTAGTTGCCTTAAGAGTAATCTTCACAAGCTTCTTATCACCAGAGAATGCATTAGCACCAATGCTCTTTACATTCTTTCCAATGGTAACCTCTTGCAGCTTCTTACAGCCCTTAATTGCATTCTTTGCAATTGCTGTTACCTTGAACTGATAACCATTAATCTTAATCTTATTGGCAATGATTACCTTTTTGATTTTCTTAATCTTAGAAGCCTTAATACCTACAACTGCTACGGTTCCCTTTGTCTTATGGGACTTTGTTACCTTGTAAATCACATTCTTTCTGGTAACCTTTTTGCCCTTCTTAGGAAGCACCTTAACAGCCGCACCACTGGAAGTGTTAGAACCATCTGGATTCTTTACACCAATTGCTTCAATATTTGTTACCTTATAACCGTAGGAATCCCCCTTGTTATTCTGATCCATCAGGAAGATTGCCTTACTTCCTTCTACGTAAAGGCTATTTTCGGTAAATGCATACTCCTCTGTATAACCGCTACGGCATAAGTCCATTTCACTTTCAAAATAACGCTTATACTGACCCTTTTCATCAATTACATAGAATCTGGCATTTCCCAAATCCATCTTCTCATCAAAGGTAATCTTCAATCCGGTAGCACCTTCCACCTGATAGCCCTTTGCATGCCAGGTTTCATCGTTTGGATGAGTAGTTTCCGGTAAATTGGTGCTGTACTCTACATCTGGCAATAAACAGATAGTAACAGTATTTGTTGCCACCTTCTCACCCAGACCATCATTACTTTCCTTGCTGGTATCACGAATAACACATTTATAATCAATGTTGATATATCCATTATTTTTTCCAGCATTCATCACATCATACATATTGTCTGACCATGTGATATTTGGAGCAGTAGTAGAAAGTAATGCCTGATCTCCAGTTATCTTACGGAAGTCTCCTGTAGCTGCATCCTCCATATACCATGTATAGGTATAGGTGCTGTCCACTGCTGCATTCTGAATAGTATTATTAATGTCTAACTTACCACCCTGCTCTAAAAATACCTGTTCCGTCTTAGTGGTATAGTTAGCATTCAAATAAAATGTATACTCATAGGTTTCTCCACTGGTAGATACCACACAACGATAGGTACCATAATCCGCCTTTGTCAGCTTTGGCAATGTAAATACATTGGTGGTGGCACCTGCAATGGCAGTATACTCTCCTACTCCGGTAGAGCCTGAACCAGAAGTAGAGCTGCTGCTATCTGCACCTTCCATCACAATATAACTTGGAATATTATCCTCGTCATCTGAAGAAGAACCATTTACCTTCAAGGTTGGTAATGGAGTTGCTGCATAGTCATTCCATTCTGCTTCCTCTTCTTCTGCTTCTGTCCACTTACTCCACTGATAGGTGATTTGTTCTCCGCTGTTAGCAGAAGCATTTACATACATTTTTACTGTACCATCTGCCTGAGTAAGCACATTCCTTGTACTTGGTCTAACTACCAATCCGGTATCTACATATACCATATAATATAAATTCTGTTCTCCACCTATTGTACTGTATACCTGACAACGATATGCTCCCAGCTGTTCTTTGGTAATACCATTTAAGGATAATACGGCTGCATTTTCACCATACATGGTTTGATATGTTCCAGCGTCCTCATTGTAACGGTACCACTGGTAGAAAATCTGGTACTCCTGCGCACAGGTTGCTGTAGCTGTAAGATTCACACTGCCACCAAGGGTAGTGGAGTAACCAATGGTATCATAGGTATTATATCCTTCTGACTCTACCTTTACCTCTGCGGTTTGTCCCAAATAGAAATCTACATCTGCCCTGCGGCCATTTTCATCCATAACTACACAGGTGTAATAACCATAGTTATCTGGTGTTACCACTGCAATATTGTAGGTTGGCTGAATTGCCTCACCGATAGCAGTCTTACTGCTATA
The DNA here is from genome assembly GCA_964511525.1 of uncultured Jutongia sp. Taxonomy (GTDB): domain Bacteria; phylum Bacillota; class Clostridia; order Lachnospirales; family Lachnospiraceae; genus Jutongia. The sequence continues at coordinate 10,288 of CAZEFX010000037.1, read as the reverse complement.
GCTATATTTACCAAAATACCACTGATATTTCAATGGAAGATTTTCACTGGAAATAGCAGTTACACCAAAGGAAGCACTTCTTCCTGCTACAGCCAGCTGGCTATATTCATATCCTGCAGCAATTTCTGCCCGAATATGACTGGTATCCGAATCCTTCACTAAGGTTACATAATAAGTATCAAAACGGTGATTTCCACTATAGTAATAAATCTCACACTTATATCTTCGGAATTCCTCATCCCCCACATTGTTCATTAGCAATGCAGCGCTGGTTTCTCCATGCAAGATAGTCCAAGTTCCATCATCCTCTTCCCGGTACCACTGGTAGCTCCAGTCAATACCACTGCCTTCCATAATTACTGGCTGCATGGTGGCATTGCTGCCTTTCTTTACCAGAACCTCATCATGGTTGGTTTCCAAATAAGCCGGAGTCTCTAAATAAAGGGAGGTTCTAAAACTTACCACTGATGTTGCTTTCTTTCCATCTGCTGTAGATGCTTGTACATAAAGAGGGCTAAAATCCTCTTCCTTAAGGGAAGCAATGGTGTAGGTAGCAGTATTTGCTCCCTGAATCACTACATTATTTCCTTCTTCATCCTTACGATACCACTGATAAACTACTTTGCTGGTATCAATCCTTGTATCGTCTGTCAGCAAGCGTACAGAATAGGTTGCACTATCACCGACTTTTTTCTTTGTCTCAGAAAGAGATAAGCGTTCTAAATCAAAATAATAGGTATCCTTAACATTATAGTAGAATGTTTTTGTAACAGATAAGATTTCTCCATCCTTTTCTGTCAGGAAGCTTACTTCACAACGATACTGTGTATTTAAATCATCCTCTGACAAAATGGTAAAATTATATTCATTGGTATCCTGATTAATAATTTCCCAATTTAATATTTCATCATCATAATAGTCATAATCATAAATACCCTCTTCATCAGACCCATAGGATGTATTTCCAGCAGCAGATTCTGTACGATACCATGCATAGAATGGAGTGATTCCATCCTCTAATTCCAGCTCTGCCTTTAATGATACCTTATCTCCTACTGTTTTCTTAAAGGTAGAATAGGTAGGAGTGTATTCTACATACTTTGTTGCAGATGCCACTAAAGAAATACCCTCAATGGTAATTGGCTCTTCAATTCCCAATTCTTCTCCATGGCAAACGTCTTCAATAATAACACCATATTTTCCATAATCTTCTTTGGTTACATTCTGGAAGGTTAAGGCTGCCTTTGTCTCATTTTCCAATTCCTCATACTCGCCAGTTTCCTCATTGAGCTTAGTCCACTGATAAGTAATTGGATATGCCTGCGTATTAATATTTCCGGCAACTACTTCTAATTTTGCTGAAGTACCAACTGCTGCCTGTACAATTTTATTCTTTACATAGGCATTTAATTGGGAATCATAGGTGATACTATACTCTCTTCTTACGGTATCAATTGGAGTCTCTTCCTCTCCGTCAGGATACAGCTTCACCTCTACATAATAATCCCCTAAAATGTCATCATAAAACTGTCCGTTCTTCTTACCGGAAAGCAGACAAGTATCTTTATCCTTTGCGTAATCAAGAATCTCATAATATGTATATTGTGTATACTCTGACTCATAATAATCACCATTTTCATTGGTTCCACTATTCCACTCTACGGTGCCATCACTAATCTTATACACATTTTCAGGTTCTACAAACTCTGGGTCATCATAGATGTATTCTACAGATTCATTTTCTGTTCCAGGATTTGTAGTCACCTTCTTCACGCCCATGGTAGTAATATATTTATACCAGTCCTTGGTAATAGTGTAACCATCTATATCCTCAGTCTTCGCATAAAGCTCTACATTCTCACCGCGAAGTACGGTAATCTCTCCATCATTGCTTTCCACCTCCAAAGATGGGGTAGTACTGTATTGCTCAATAGTAAAATAGTAATAATAGGTAGCATAGGTATTACCACTCTTGAGAACTGTAATGGTCAATCGATAATTAAAATCAATATATCTGGAAAAATCGGTGTCTTCATCTACCGTTGAAAAATCCTCTTCACTATCTAACTTCACTTTAATGGAAGAATCATTTCCTACCTTCTCCTTCTTTATTACATAGGTAGGATTCTGTGCTTCAGGGTCTTCTGCCTCTTCATAAAAATGATCCCACTGGTAGGATACTCTATAACCATTGTCAGCCTTAGCTTTTGCAAATAATTCTACCTCTTCTCCAAGCTGTGCGGCCGTATATCTGTTGCTGGCATCCTTTAAATAGTATCCTGATGCACTAACAGGAATAAAGGTACTGTCTACTGCAACGGTGCCGATTTCCTGATATGCCTCTGCAAGCTCAACAGTTACCCGACACACATAGATGGTATCGTATTCTGTAATCTTCTTCTTTAAAACACTGGTAACCTCACCATCTAATTTCTTCTCCGTTCCATTCTTTGCAACAGAATACCACTGATAATTGTAGCCTTCTACGGCATTACTATCTAAAATTTCTACCTCCTCAACCTTAAAGGTAGCTTTACCATTCTGTCTTACTCTTACTTCCTTGGTTCTTGGCTCAACAGAAATCGGCTCATAAGCCACTTTATATTTCTGGGAAACAGAGCCTAACTCAATATAACCATAATACAAATCTGCATCTACCTGATAATAGGCTACTGTCTTTTTACCGCTGTCAAATTCATATTTGCTGTATAAATCATACAAATCGTAAACTCCTGAAACCTGAGTACTACTTTCTATAACAGCTTCTTCGCCATCTTCTGCGACAGCCTTCCATGTGTAATCTACAAGACAATTGGCATAATCGAAATTCTTTGTTATTTCATTGGATAAACCATTAAAATCAGTGTCTCTCCAAATATTAGAGTACGCACTTCCTAAATATGCTCCCTGTTCGCTCTGTGCTTCGTCATAATTAGAATAAGGAAGAACCTGATCTCTAAGACTTTCTACCCCTTCAAAGAAATCAGAAATAGAGTAGGTACCATTCTGAAAATCCTTTGCAGTTGGACCTATGTACTTCTTCTCAAACTCAACCACCAACTCATTGTTCGCAATTTCGTCACCAATAAGCTGATCCTCATCATAAAACGAATACTCTTCCCCATCGGCTTCAACGCCGTCAATCTGAATCTTACAAATCCACTTTGCCCATTCGTCCAGATTGGTAGTCTTTTCCTTTTCCGGTGTATAGTCTAACCATTCTTCTCCATCAATAGCCGTCTCTGTACCATCTGCTGCGACAGAGTACCACTGATAAGTAAAGGTAGTGATTCCGGTAATATCAACGGATTCCTCTATGCCAAAGGTTTCTTTTACCGCTTCTTCGTTCAGGCTTACATAGTCATAAATCTCACTTCCGCCATCTCCAAGGTATGGAATAGCCATCTTTCCATTGGTTACTTCCTTGGATTTAAACTCGGTAATATCAGAAAGTGTAATATTATCCGTTCTTACAAATTCACCTTCATCCAAGAAACCATCTTCTGTCAAGGTTTCTGGAATCCAGATAGCGGCACTTGTAGATGCCTTGGTAGCTTTTTTCTCTGAAGACGCAGATGTTACTGCTGCAGACGCCTTTAAAGTCAAATCCGCAGGTACTGAAGTAACCGTCAGAGAAACAGCCATGGCTAATGACAGAATTCTCATACTTTTTCGCATACGTTCTCTCCTTCTCATTTTTTGTGCTAAAAAAATAGGTAACTCTTTTTATTTGCAATTTTCATTGCATACAGAAAAAATCTTATCACCGAAATCTATAAATTTCAAGCATCCTTCCTAAATTGCAAAAAAAAGTCAACTTTTTTGAAAAATATTCTACTGGAAGTTCCAGTAATTATAAAAGTGACGCCACAAAAGGTCATTGGTATTTCTTCTTCGCGGACGCCTTGCGGCTTGAAATGAACTACGTAGCGGTGCATAGAAGTACAACTCTCATGCTATTGCATTCCGTTGTACTTCAAGCACCGACGAGTTCAAACACCGCTCAGATAGAAAACCAATGACCTTTTGTGGCTGTGCACTGGCTATATAATTCGATAATATGCATAGAGTTTAGGGAAACTGCTTTTCAATTAGCATTTTGTTTTTTATGATTTTTATTTCCGTTGTAGATTAAACCAGATCATAAATAACATGATAGTCAACAATCCTCGTGAAAACTATTATTAGCAAAAAATATTGCACGTAATATTATTTTACAGGTAGCCAGTGCACAGCAGAAAATTATCCCTTGTTTTCCGACTGAGTGGTGTTTGAACTCGCTGGTGTTTGGAGAATATTAAGTGCTTTTGCACGAAAATATTCTCCTATGCACCATTGCGTAGTTCATCCCAAGCCGCAAGGCGTCCACGAAGTGGAAAACAAGGGACAATTTTCTGCGTCATATTCCCATAATTGATATTACGAGAAATCCAAGTACTCTATTTTCACCATCTGCTTTAGTTCATTTACTTTTTCCTGAGATGGTGGTTTCGTCCCTAGGGTGGTTACAGCCCCGGCTGAAGCTGCCATACAATAGCGAATCTGCTCCTCTGGTTCTAACTGCTTCTCCCAGCCATAAGCCATAGCTGCCACCATGGCGTCTCCAGCTCCTACTGTAGAGTGAGCAGTCACTTCTAGTGCTGGGCATTTCGCTTTGCAATCTCTTCCAAAAAACAAAGCCCCATCACTTCCCATAGATACTGCCATCTGAGAAATTCCTTTTTTCATGATTTTTTCTGCCAACATTAACAATTCTTCTTCCGTAGCAGGATGCTCCAATCCCGCATATTTTTGCAGCTCCTCCCGGTTGGGTTTCATCATATCCGGTACCGCTTCCAATGCTTTGGAAAATAATTCCCCATCAGCATCTACCAAAACCTTACCACCTTGGGAATGAACCAATTCTGTGATTCTGGCATAAATATTTGTATCTATCCCCTTAGGCACACTTCCAGCCAACACAACCAAGGTATCTGTTGTGGTATGAGCTGCGATTTTTTCTAATAGTTGTTCTAGTTCCTTAGTCCCAATTTCAGGACCCGGCTCATTTAGCTCTGTTACCTGCCCTGCACTCTCATAGACCTTTGTATTGGTACGGGTTTCTCCATCCACCTCTATGAAATCTGTGAAAATCCCCAATTCCTCTAATGCGTTTCTCACTACTTTTCCATTATTCCCAGCGATAAATCCCATGGCTATGCTGTTCCCACCTAACTGTTGAATAGTTTTGGAAACATTGATTCCCTTTCCCCCTACGTCCAATTCTACGTGGCGGATACGATTCACCTGACCCCATTCCAGCTTTTCCAGCTCTAAGGTCTTATCTATAGCTGGATTCATAGTTATTGTAAGAATCATCTTTTCTTTTCCTTTCCATTTATTTTTTCCGAAATGCTTTACAGCAAAAAAATCTTTTATTTTCCAACTGGAAACACAAAGTGTTTATGAATTGGTCAATAAAAGATTTTTTGCATCAAATCCTCATATTAAATCATAAGGATAGAACATTTCATATATCTACTCTGCAAACCGTGATTTACTCTACGGTAACTACCTTTGCAAGGTTTCTTGGCTTATCTACATCCAAACCTCTATCCATGGATACGTAGTATGCCAACAGCTGTAATGCCGCAGACGCTGGGAATATCATAAAGTCGTCTGCCATCTCTGGTAACATAAATACATCTGCGTACTCTGCATCTGCCATAGAAATGGTTTCCTTCACCAGCAATACCACGCTTGCACCTCTGGACTGTACCTCACGGATATTGGACAATTCCTTGTCTTTTAATTTCTCCTGTGTTACCAATGCTACCACCGGAGTATCCTCCGTAATTAATGCAATGGTTCCATGCTTCAATTCACCGGAAGCATATGCCTCGGTATGGATGTAAGATACTTCCTTCAGCTTTAACGCACCCTCTAAGAGAATAGAGTAATCTAAACCTCTTCCTAACATGAAAGCGTCTTTTGCTTCCAGAATTTCTCTAGCAATTTTATGAATGTCATGCTTCTGATCCAGTACCTTCTGCATAACAGAAGGAATCTGAAGAAGACTTTCCACAAATGCCTTCTCTGATGCATCATCAAAGATACCTCTTACCTTTGCCATACGGCCAATCAAAAGGAACAAGGTAGCAACCTGTGTTGTATATGCCTTAGTACTTGCTACTGCAATCTCTGGACCAGCTACGGTATACATAACATAATCACTTTCCCTTGCAATGGAAGAGCCCTTTACATTAATAACTGCAACACTCTTAGCACCCTTCTTTCTTGCATACTTCAAGGCTTCTAATGTATCGATAGTTTCACCGGACTGGGAAATTGCCAGCACCAATGTCTTCTCATCAATTACAGGATCTGAGTACATAAACTCAGAAGCATACTCTACGGTCATCTGCATATGAAGCTTTGACTGTACCACAGCTTTTGCTATCAAACCGGCATGCATTGCTGTACCACATGCTACTACACATACTCTTTCACAATCCTTCAGCACATCGTCTGGAACTCCATCTACAGACAAGTCAATCTTTCCATCCACAATACGGGAAGCAATGGTTGCCTCCAGTGCTTCTGGCTGCTCCATAATCTCTTTTTCCATATAGAATGGATAATTTCCCTTACCGCTGCGGGTAGTATCCCAATCAATTTCTGTAAATTCTGGTGCATGCTCTTTTCCCTTAAAGTCAAACAGCTTAATACCATCCTTATGCAGCTCTACGATTTCAAACTCAGGAATAACAATGTATTCCTTTGCATGGGCACCCAATGCTACTACGTCAGAAGCAAGCATGGTTCCATCTTCGGTACATGCTGCTACGATTGGGCTGACGTTACGTACTGCATAAATAATATCCGGAATGTCATCAAAGATAATTACTAATGCAAAGGTTCCCTTTAAATGCTTCACAGTCTTAATGATTGCATCATGTGGATCACCCTGATAGAAACGGTTTAATACACCTGCTACTACTTCGGTATCTGTTTCAGACTTTAATTCCTTATGAAGCATGAAGTGATCCTTCAGCTCTTCGTAATTTTCAATAATACCATTGTGTACCAGAAGAACATTTCCACAACGATGTGGATGTGCATTTTCATCACTTACACCACCGTGAGTCGCCCATCTGGTATGACCAATACCACAGGTAGACATTTTCTTATCATTGGCACATTTCTTCCGTAAATCATATACACGACCGGCACATTTTCTTAACTTTGTCTTGCCAGTCTCTGCTGTAATGGTTGCCAATCCGGCACTATCATAACCACGGTACTCTAAAAGCTCTAAGGCATCCAGAAGCTGATCCGTTACGGATTTTTTCCCTGTATAACCAACTATTCCACACATATTTTCCTCCATTCTGTTGCATTGCTGCAACCTGCCGTTTTATTTTATCTATTAACTATAATTTATGTTTTCTATTTTTATTGGTGAGGGGTTTTGTTCCCCTGGGCTCCACTATATTGAATTTGTTTTGCAGTTACCCACATATTTGCCAATATATCTCGCACTGGAGCAATACGGAAGGACATCCGCCGAAATTTCGATAATCCTTCACCTCGTCAACCTGCCATCAAATCACTAGACAGGTTCTGGCGCTTTCTGAGGCTGATTTCTGCGCAGAATAGATATATCCATATGAAATTGTCAATGTTCTTCGTACAATATACTGTCAAACCCTTGTTTTGTCAAGGTTGGAAAGGGTGGTCTATTTTACCAGCCACCTCTTCCACCCATGGAAAATACATTTCCTAATGTAGTAACCGGACTTTCCATCTTCACCTTACCAATCTTCTTTCCATTGACAAAAATAGTATAGTTTTTTCCTTTCTTTAAATTATCATTGGAAATAAACAGGTTAGCTGCTCCATTGCTCATACCACCCATGCCACCTTTATGAAAATTGTTCTCTCCCATTGTTTCTTTTCTTTCTTCCATTTTTTCCCGCATAGCTTCCAGCTCTTCCTCGGAAAGCTCTTCCCGTGAAAATTCTTTGTCTGGTTTTTGTCCTCTTTCAGGCATCTGTCCACCTTCTGGTATTTCTCCGCCCTCTGGCATTTGTCCCTTCTCCGGCATTTCCCCACCTTTCGGCATTTGTCCACCTTCTGGTATCGTTCCTTGCTCCGGCGCCTCTCCCTCTGGTATCTGTCCCTTTTCTGGGACATCACCATTTTGCTCTCCATTTTCTGTCTGACCATCAAAATCCGTGTCATCCTCTTTTTCTGTAGATGCATTTGCATTTACAGAAGCATTGTCCTGAAGCTCTGTTGAAATTTCTGATAACACTTTGGAATAATCATTAAATTCACATTCATATATTACATTTCCTTTGTTATCCTTTATTTTCAAGGTTTCAATAGTATCTGTAATTTCTGGATTTACCAAAAGAGTTGGCTGCTCCCCTTTATTTGGCTGAGAACTAGAAGCCCCTAACCCCAGCAGGGTTCCTCCATTAATTTCAAAATTATTGTGGTCACAATCAAAAACCCCTTCTGGTGTTTTGAGACCAACCCCATAAATATTTCCACCATTAATCACCATGGAACCATTGGAATCCAACACGTCATTGGTGGTTGAATATGCAACGATTGTGCCGTCATTTACGGTAACTGCATTGGCACCATTAATGCTATCATCACTACAGGTAATCTTCAGCTCGCCTCCATTGATTTCCAATGTATTTTTTGATTCTAACCCTTCTGTAGCCTGAGTAACTTCAATTCGCCCATCATTGACAACAAGACTCTCTTCGCTACGGATGGCATCTCCTGCAGATGCACAGGTTAGCTTGCCCCCATTAATATTTAAATTGGTTTCCGACTGCATACATTCGTCTCCATTGGACTGCAGCTTTAACTGTCCACCGTCAATATTTAAATCATCATTGGCATGAATACAATCCAAAGCCGCCTCCATATCATAGTCTCCTTCTGTAATAACCACATTATCCTTTCCGCGGATACCATGCTGATACTGTGCATCAATGGTAAGACTCCCCTTTCCCTCAAAGGTAATATCTGATTTAGAATAAATAACCGCATTCAAGGTCTCGTATTTCGTATCCGCAATATCGGACAGAGTGTTTTTTGAACCTTCTGCCAGCCGGACAGTGACCGATTCCGCTTTCCTTACATAAACCGCTGGTCCTTCGGGACTCTCAATGCTTGCATTGTCCAGATTTAAAGTCACAGGCTCCTCTGTTTTAATATAAAGAAGTCCTTCTGAAAGATTTCCTGATACATGATATTCTCCCCCTTTGGAAATCTCAATATTTCCATGGAAGTCCGATAAATTAATCTCTGTATCGGTAATCCTTTCGGTGTTTTTTATATCAATACTATCATCACTGGCTGTACTATTTTCTGCTACCTCTTCTGTGGCAGAATTTGCATTCTCATTGGAATTCTCTGATTTGTTACAAGCTGTTAGAACCAGAGACATTGCTAATAAAACAGATAATTTTTTGTAATTTTTTCTCATAAAAACCTCGTTTCTTGTAATTTAAATTGTGAAATATATTTATTGAATATATGTAATATTTGATGCATCTTCTTCGACAATATCATACTGGATTATATTACTTATCCTCTCACCAAAACGATCTCTTGCATATACTTGAAATCCCTTTCCTGACTTGCCAAACTGTCTCTTTTCCAAAGTGCGTTTATCATCCTCTAATCCAAGTGCAAGAATTTCTTCTCCTGAAGAATCACAATAACTAATAACCGCATAATTAAGTTCCGGCTCCTGACAATTTAATGTAACCGATATTAAATCATCTTCATCTACCGTCAATGTGCACCAAGTCTTTTTATACTTTGCATTATATTCCTTCGTCTTTTCTTCCACATACTCTTGGATTTCTTCTTTTCGTTCCTTTAATTCATTTATCTTAAAACCATCTACTTCAACAATGAATTTCGTATGCTTATATACTTTTATCTTGTGTTTTTCTATAGGCACAGACAGTAGGTTATAAATATATTTATCATCCCATTTGGGAAGAGGTAATAGATACTCCCCTTGATTAATTTCTAAATAAAGATACTCTGTTTCATAGGCACCTCTTCTTATCTTATGGCTGACACTTTGACTTGCAAATTCAAAAGAATCAAATTCCATTGTTTCATAGTCCTTTTCCTGAATATCTTTCTTTTGATTTATTAAAATCTGCACAAAGCTTTGAGATTCTCCATTAATAGAATAAGACGCCAGATAGTCAGGAGCAGTACAGCCAAAATGTACAATAAATAGGACAACATATATGCCAATCAGCAC
>CAZEFX010000036.1:0-26448 GCA_964511525.1 uncultured Jutongia sp. | reverse complement strand
AAATAAGGCAAGGGTTGCAACTAGAAATATGGCAATGTCCCGTCAAAAGAAACTGGACAAAATGGAAAAAATCGAACTGGCTGCGGAGAAGCCAAAGCCGGAATTTAATTTTCAGGAGGCAAGAGCTGCTGGAAAAACGATTTTTGAAACTCAGGATTTGGTGATTGGATATGATGAGCCATTGTCTAAGGAATTAAATATCCGTATGGAGCGTGGTGAAAAAATTGCCCTTACAGGTGCAAATGGTATTGGAAAAACCACACTTTTAAAAAGTATTTTGGGACTGATTCCACCATTAAGTGGTAAGGCTATGCTGGGAGACTATTTATATATTGGATATTTTGAACAGGAAGGGGATTATGACAACCGTACTACTTGTATCGAAGAAATTTGGAAGGAATATCCGTCTCTTTCTCAGTATGAAGTTCGTTCTGCCTTGGCGAAATGTGGTCTGACTACAAAGCATATCGAAAGTCAGGTAAGAGTTCTCAGTGGTGGCGAGCAGGCAAAGGTACGTTTATGTAAACTAATCAATAAAGAGACAAATATTCTTCTTTTAGACGAGCCCACGAATCATTTGGATCAGGATGCCAAGGATGAATTAAAACGGGCGCTGAAGGAATATAAGGGAAGTATTTTATTGATATGCCATGAACCAGAATTTTATCAGGATGTGGTAACAAAGGTATGGGATTGTAGTGAATGGACAACCCGTAGAATGTAAATAAAAAAAATATGTTTGATATAACTAAAAATATATAATATGGAGAATTTGGAATAAAAGAATCCATAAATGGAACGGTACTTTGTGGGCGATTATGTTATAATGCAATTAATATATTTTGAGCGTGAATATAATTAAAATTAAATAACATAAGAGGAGAATGCCTATGAGTACAATTGTTTTAAATCCGGACAAATGTGTAGGCTGTAATGCCTGCGTAAGAGCCTGTCCGGTGGTAGATGCAAATATTGCAAAAACGGGAGAAGACGGACAGCTAGTCATTCATGTAGATGACAAGAAGTGTATTAAGTGTGGGGCGTGTATTAAAGCTTGTGGTCATGGAGCCAGAGAGTATTTGGATGATACCCAGCAGTGTATGCAGGATTTGAAGTCAGGAAAGGAAGTAGCGTTGATTGTAGCGCCAGCTATGAAGGTGGCTTTTGACGGGTACTGGAGACATGTGCTTCAGTGGTTCCGTAAGCAGGGTGTCAGCAAGATTTATGATGTATCCTGGGGTGCAGATATTTGTACTTGGGCGCATCTACGATATGTAGAGCAGCATCCAGGGGAGAAGTTGATTTCCCAACCATGTGCAGCAGTAGTAAATTATATTTTAAAGCATCAGCCGGAGTTGATTCCGCATCTTTCTCCAGTACATAGTCCAATGCTTTGTACGGCAATCTATATGCGGAAGTTCTTAGGTTTTAATGGAAAGATAGCAGCAATCTCACCATGTATTGCCAAAATTGACGAGTTTCATGATACTGGCATTGTTGATTATAATGTAACCATGCAGCATATCAAGGAGTATTTTAAGGAAAATAACATTAAGTTTCCAAAGAATACTCATAGTGAATTTGAGTTTGATGGTGATGTAGGTTTGGAGGGGTCTATTTATCCGAAACCAGGTGGATTGATGAAGAATCTTTTGATTCACAATCCGGGACTTTCTGTAATAACTTCAGAAGGAACCGAGCGATTGTATGGGGATTTGGAGTTATATGCAAAGCAGAAAAAGTCTGATCTTCCAGATGTGTTTGACGTATTAAACTGTGGAGATGGATGTAATGGTGGTCCGGCAACAGGCTCTGACCATCACTGTTTTGAAATGAGTACCATAATGCATAATGTAGAGCAGTACTCTACAAATGTGCGTCGCAAGCCTTATATGAAGAAGGGCAGGGACTTGCAGTTTGAAAGCTTTGATAAGAAGTTAAAGGTTAGTGATTTTGTCAGAAGCTATAAACAGGAAGTCTTTAATGAGAAGCCAATTACAGAGGCTGATATTCAGAGAGCTTTCCGGGAATTAGGGAAAGAAACGGAAGCACAGAAGCATTTTGACTGTCATGCCTGTGGATTCCATACCTGTCGTGAGATGGCGATTGCTGTGGCGAAAGGAATTAACGAAAAGCAGAACTGTTATCAATATATGATAGGTGCTATTAAGGAAGAACGTGCAAAGGTTGAACAGGTAAACCGTCAGGTGCGTGAAATGAATGAAGAGTTGTTAGAGGTATTCAAGGAATTAAATCGCAATATTGATGGTGTAAAAGAAGAGGCAGATCAGATTCGTGCCGCGGGAGCCAGCACTACTCAGGAAATGTCGGTGGTAACAGAGCATATGAACCAACTGTCTAAGTTGAACGAAGGCATTAAGGATTCGGCAGAAAACATTACTGCAACAGTTCAAAACTATAATATTATGACCCAGGCAGTTACAGATATTGCCGGACAGATTAACCTGTTGTCTCTGAATGCAGCCATTGAAGCGGCAAGAGCTGGTGAAGCTGGGAAGGGCTTTGCTGTAGTTGCTTCCAGTATCCGTGAGCTGTCAGATAGTTCTAAATCCTCGGTTGCAAATGCAAAGACAAATGATGATGCGATTCAGAAAGCAATTGGTGAAATTACAGATGTGATTCAGGGCTTTAATGGAACCATTGAAGATTTGCTGAAATCTGTACAAAATGCCATTGCTGAGGTGGATAGAACCACAGAAAAGGGACAGATGATACAGGATTCCATGGATATTGTTTCTGGAATGGCAGATAAGGTAAAGGCAGTTATTGATGAAACAAATGCTATTTTAAGTTAAAATAAAGGCAACGGAGAAGGGGTGTCATATCAGAATGATATGGCATCCTTTTTCGGGTTTATATTGCTTTTTTATGAGAAAAAATATAACATAAAAAGGAAAAACTAAAAGGTCTGCACAGGCAGATGAAATTTTGAGGAATGCAGACTGTGGAAAGGCATGGTGAAGGAATATGACAGAAAGGGAAAGACCAGCACAGGGAAGTTTTTACCGGCATTTTAAAGGAAAACTGTATCAGATAAAGGATATTGCTATACATAGCGAAACAGGGGAGGAAATGGTAGTATACCAAGCAATGTATCCTCCTTTTGGGACTTGGGTTCGTCCATTGGGAATGTTTCTGGAAGAGGTAGATCATGTGAAGTATCCGGAAGTGAAACAGAAATATCGATTTGTAAAAGTACAAATATTAGATAATCCTGTAGAGAAAATAAGGACAAGCGATTCTACGGAAGTAGAATGTGATGAAGTATTATCTGATGATGTGATTTCTGGACATGTATTACCAATAGATATGATTTCAGAAGAAGAATGGAAAGAAATCTTAATAAATAATCAAGTGGAGAAGAAATTAGCCGATAATTATTCTAAGGAAGAAATTGCCCAGAGGGGAATGATGACTTTTTTAGATGCCAAAAACCTTCGGGAAAAGCGTGATATATTTGTGGCATTACAGCAGGTTATGGATAAACGTTTTTTAAGTAATATTGCGGTTGCATTGGATATTACTTTGGAAGAAGGAAGTATAGAGGAACAGTATGATGCAATTTTATATTGTATTGATAAATGGGAACAGTACGAGGGAGGAAGACTTCGGAGATGATGCAGCGAATTATTAATACTATGTTTCACGGAAGCGGTAAAGCAAAGGTTTTCTTGTGGTCAGTATTTATTATGATATTAGCAACTATTTTGATGGGTGTTTTGGCAGCAGTTATGAGTTCTACCACTTTTTTACTGGGAGCAGTGGTTTGTGGAATTGCTACGTTTATCACTTCTCAATCCGTTTCTTTACGGGAATTGGAGCGGAAGGAGAAAAAGAAGAAATTAGAAAAGGAAAAGAAGGATTTTGTATCAAGGGAGAAAGAATTAGCAAAGAGAAGGACACCGGCAGAGCAAATGGCGGATGCTCAAAAAGAGGAGAAGGAACAAAAGAAAATAAAAGCCCGTTATATGGCGTCTATGAACGAAAAGAAAATGAAGCAGCTTCTAAAAAAGCATAAGGTAAGACAAATGCATATTTTTGTCATGATTGATTCCTATCCTAAGAAGAAAATTAGTCAGACTCCAGCAGTTATGTGGCAGACGAATACAGATTTACAGATGCTGGTGCTGGATGGAAGTGGAAGAGAATTTTCTGTTCCATTGCAGGATATCAAAGGAATTTTATATGTAAAAAATGTACCCGTAAATTCTCAGGAGGATTATGCTTCATTTCAATATTCCAATTTTATTTCTAAACTATATAAACCGCTTTTGCCGGATTATCATGAAGTAGTAGTGGATGGAGCTGTTCTTCAGAGGAAAAATTTATTTAAAATTAATCCGGGGATTTCTTTTACAAATACATCTATGGCAGGGATTATGAAAATATTACATAATGTTCCTTTTTTGGTAGATGATGCAGTAAATACCTCTGATCGCTTTAATGAGTATTTCAAAGAAATTTATCGTTATAGTATTTTATGTAAAAATGGAATATTTTCTTTGGATGAATATCGTCTGCGAATGGAAAAGGTGCTGGACGAATTATTTGAAGCTCCAATTACAGGAAAAGAATATATCCAATGTTTGCGGGATTTGAATAAGTATCATCTGATTACATCGGATTATGTGACCAGATATACCCAGAACTATATGGAGAGAAAGCAATAGTATATATATGCTATAAAAAGGCAACGCCCTAGCATAATGTTAACATAATGACATTACATCGGGCATTGCCTTTTCTGCATCAAAAAATTTGTTCTGGTAATTCTGCACAGAAATTTCCATGGGGATAAGGCAGAAGTTTTGCATTGTCTGGAGGATGAAAATATGGTACGATGCAATCACCTAAAATATTTGTTGTTGACAGCAGAAGAAAAATAGTTTAGTATGATCACATAAGAACACTTGTTCGTAGAAAGTGAGGAAGAAAAATGGCAAAAGAAATTACAATTGATGAAAATAAACGTAGAGCCTTAGAGTCTGCTGTGGCACAGATTGAAAAAGCATATGGAAAAGGTGCTGTTATGAAGCTGGGAGATAATTCTCATCTTAGTGTAGAGACTTTTCCATCTGGTTCCTTGGGATTAGATTTAGCATTAGGTGTTGGAGGTATTCCAAAGGGAAGAGTAGTTGAGATTTATGGTCCTGAGTCAGGAGGTAAGACTACCGTTGCTTTGCATGTAGTTGCTGAGGTGCAGAAGATGGGTGGTATTGCTGGATTTATTGATGCGGAGCATGCGTTGGACCCTGTTTATGCGAAGAAGATTGGCGTAGATATTGATAATCTATATATTTCTCAGCCAGATAATGGTGAGCAGGCATTAGAGATTACAGAGACAATGGTGCGTTCTGGTGCTATTGATATTGTAATCGTGGATTCTGTAGCAGCCTTAGTTCCTAAAGCAGAAATTGAAGGAGATATGGGTGACAGTCATGTAGGCTTACAGGCGAGACTGATGTCTCAGGCTCTTCGTAAGCTGACAGGTATTATTGGAAAGACTAGTTGTACGGTTATCTTTATCAACCAGCTTCGTGAGAAGGTTGGTGTTATGTTTGGTAACCCAGAGACAACTACTGGTGGCCGCGCATTGAAGTACTATTCTTCTGTACGTTTGGAAGTTCGTCGTGGGGAGCAGATTAAGAAGGATGGAGAGGCAGTAGGTAATCGCACTCGTATTAAGGTTGTAAAGAATAAGGTGGCTCCACCATTCCGTGAGGCAGAAGTAGATATTATCTATGGTGAAGGTATTTCTCGTGAAGGTGATATTCTGGATTTGGCTGCGAATGAAGATATCGTTAATAAGAGTGGTGCATGGTATGCCTACAATGGAAATAAGATTGGTCAGGGTCGCGAAAACGCGAAGATTTATCTGAAAGAGAATCCGGAAATTATGAAGGAAATCGAAGATAAGGTTCGTGAGAAATATGACAAAGCCAATGCAGAAGCCTTAGGTATAGAGGAAGAGATAGAAAAGGTGTCAGATGCACCAGAAACGAAAGCAAAGACTACTAAGGGAGCAAAGGAAGAGTAGTTGTCAGCTTATTTTCAAAAGATGTGGTATCAAACCAAGATGTATTATCATGGACAGTGTATAAAAAATGGAGAATTAGATTCCCAATCATCAGAAGTCTTGATGGTTGGGGATTTTTTATATGGAAGACAAAATGGTTATGATGGAATTAATAATTTATGTATCACATAGATAAAGCTTGTGTTGATTTTATGAAATTTGAAAAAATTTGTAACAAATCCATAAGGTAAGTCGTTTCATTATTAGAGGAGCTTCTTGTATAATAAAACTATGAAAATTTTCAGGAAGAAGGTGAGAAGAGAATATATGAAGCATGTAAAAAAGGAATTTGAGCTTGTTTACAAAAAATATGCAAAGCAGATATATGGATATATTTTTAAGCTATGTAAAAATCCTACAGAAGCAGAGGATATTCTCCAGATAACCTTTTTAAAAGCGATTGAAAAGTCGGATTCCTTTGATGGGAATTGTGAAATCTCTACATGGCTGTGCAGAATTGCCCATAATGCATGGCTGGATGAAAGAAAGCGAAGGGATAACCGCAATGATTCCATAGATAGTATTCAGTCTGTGGAGCCTGTTCAGGAGGATTTCACGGATGGTATTCTGGATAAGCAGTTTGCCAGACAGATTCTAGTTATTCAAAATCAGTTACAGGAGCCTTATAAGGAAGTATTTCTTTTGAGAGTGTATGGAGAAAACTCTTTTCGAGAAATCGGTAATGTATTTGGGAAATCAGAGAACTGGGCGAGAGTGACATACTATCGTGCAAAAGAACAGATTCGTATTCTTTTGGGAAAGGAATAAAGAAGGAAGTTTACTTTAAAAAATTAAAATATTAGAATGGAGATGGGACGATGAAATGTAATGTAATAAAAGATTTATTACCCAATTATATTGATGACCTTTGCAGTGAAGAAACAAAGAAGCTGGTAGAAGAACATGTGGAATGTTGTGAGGAATGTAGTCGGGTTCTTGAAGTTATGAAAGATGGAGAGTTTATAGGTGGTGTGGAGAAACAGACACAGGGTGGGTTTGAAGTAGACGTGCAGAAGGGACAGGCAGTATCAGCCCCAATATTAGAGGAGAAAAGTGATATTGCCATATTTCGTGTTATGAAAAAAATAGTGTGGCGCAGAGTAATTGTAATGTTAGCTTCCGTAATACTGGCTGTGGTGGCAATTAGTTTTGTTGTGATAATGGTATTGGGAAATATGCATCCTAAATGGGATATTGAATTTTTAAACTATGAGAAATATCAAATGAGGAAGACTGCAAAAGTAGCCACAGAGGCACTTGCAAAAGGAGATGTGGAAAGCTTTTTGTCAGGTATTCAAAACAGTGTAACAAGAAGAGAATTTAGTGATAAAACAGATTCAAAAGTAATTGATATTTCAAAAAAGCATCTTCAAGAAATATATGAGGAACATTTAGAAGGAGAAGAATATACCATAGAACAGCTTAGTACCGGATGGAGCAGCGATTATAATATGGATTCAATGTATACGGTAGACATGATTCTGAATTATGGAAAATATAAGTTATATTTTTCCTATGAATTTATAAATCAAGATATTTATCTGGTAAGTTGTTGTTCAGAGGAGGAAGATTCTGCTGCTACAGAGATAGCAACAGAAATCGATGCATGGTGCTGCTATGCGGCTTCGTATTTTGTAGAAAATGATTTCGGAGATGAAGAAAGTCTGCAGGGACTAATGCTTGCAGATAGCCATGACGATACAGAAAAGCAAAAACAACAATGTAGTGTGTTGACTGCCATAACCTTTACAGAGGATTGTGTCCAAATAAAAAAAGGGTATCGCCTTTTAACTGGAGAATATCCAGAGTATTTAAAAGAGTGGGGAAATAAAGTATATGATTTTCAGCAGAATCATACCTTGGAGAAAATCTGGATACAAAAAAATGGGGTTGATGATAAGGCGCAAAAAGAGCTACGAACCATGATATGGAAATTTACCGACAGTCAGGGGAGAGAAGGAGTTATGCTGAAGGAGTTTTATTACGGACCCGGCGGGTATGAGCCGGCAGACGATGAGGAAAACGTGTACGGGGATGGACTCAGTAAGGAAACCTTAGAGTGGTTGGAAGGAATGTTTGACTAAATCCATTAATGTAAGAAGAAAACACTGGGATTTTGCACAAAGTAATCGGAAAAATTATTATCAAAACATCTAAAACCAAATAATAAATTTCATGAAAACCTCACAAATATATGCGTAATTCCTAAAGAGAAAAAAGCACAATTTTGTGAGGTTTTTTAATTGAAAAATTCTTGTTGAGTTGTTATCATTGTCAGCACAAAATGGAAAAGAAACACAAGATGTATGTCTGAAAATAAAGCTGTTTTTATGGCAGGATGGGGATTCCAAATAGATAAATTTGTATTGTATACCAAGGGGAGAATGGTTATAATGAAAATGAAAAATCAAGAAATTCCTTCTTTGTCATTGGAATGATAGTATAGATATGAAAAGGAGGAACGATTTGATCCTATTGGGGTGGGAAGAAGCGTATATACATTTCGCAATACTTGTCAAGAAGATAAGAGACATATATTAGATGATGAAAGGACTACTATTCTTCTTAATACCAAAGGGGACAGAACTGGAATTGGCAAGAATTTGTCCAATTTATTAGAATATATCGAAACGGGTTGCGCCGTGGATGAATACACCAGAGCATTAGAGCATCAAGTGCAGGCAATTCGCGAGGATGATGATTGGAGGAAACGTTATATGACATTAGAGATGAAATTGGGTGAGAAAATGGAAGAGGGTATGGCGATAGGAATGAAACAAGGAATAGAACAAGGAATACAAAAGAGTATACAATTTTTGTTAGATGCCAATATGAGTATGGAGGAAGCAATTACTAAGGTGGCAAAAGGTTATGATTACTCAGAAGAGGAAATATTAGAAATATGGAAGAAAAAATAACATGGGAAGAAGAAAGCCTACAGGCAAAGAAAAAAGCCATGTCCTTGCTTCAACACATGGACAGAACAGAATGGGAGCTTCGTGACAAGCTGGAGAAAAAAGATTTTTCACAGGAAGCCATAGAGGAAGCGATAGAATATGTCCGTTCCTTTCATTATCTGGATGATTTACGCTATGCTATTCATTTTGTGGAAATATATCATGAACAACGCAGCATTCAGCGGTTAAAGCAGGATTTATACAAGCGGCATGTACCGGAAGAATATATTGATATTGCACTGGATGCGATTGACAGGGATGATTCTATTGCATTGAAGGAAGCAGTAAGAAAATTGACTAAGGGCGAGACAGAGTTTTCTTACGAGGAAAAGCAGAAAATGGCACAGAAATTGTATCGAAAGGGATTTCGATTACATGATATTAAGAGGGAATTGGATATGTAATATTACAAAGATGGGTATAGAATTTCTGTTGTCAATATGCATAAATTTCCCAATCATTCCCTTGACATAATCATACAAAAAGTATAAACTTAAATAGTTGTATTGTGATATACAATGAAATTTAATAAGGAGGTGCTCCTGTTCGATGGATTCAGTAGCAATTATAATCATTGCTATTGTAGTTCTATTAGTTGGGATTATCGTAACTGCGCGGATTACCAAAAAAGTAGCTGTAGAGAATTATATTAAAGCAGAGCAAGAGAAGCTGGGAAATGCCGAAGATAAGGCAAGACAGATTATCGATGATGCTTTAAAGGCTGCAGAGACAAAGAAGCGCGAGGCACTGCTGGAAGCCAAGGAAGAAGCAATCAAGACCAAGAATGAGATTGAGCGCGAGTCCAAGGAAAGAAGAGCAGAGATACAGCGATATGAAAAACGTGTGTTATCGAAAGAGGAAGCTCTGGATAAGAAATCTGACCAGCTTGAGAAGAAAGAGGCAAAGTTAAATGCCAAGGATGCTGAGCTGGACAAGCTGAGAAAAGAACTGGAAGAAGTGAAAAACAGTCATTTGCAAGAGCTTGAAAAGATTTCTGGTTTAACCTCTGAACAAGCGAAAGAATATCTTTTAAAATCTGTTGAAGAAGACGTAAAACATGAAACTGCCGTTTTGGTTAAAGAAATGGACCGAAAGGTAAAGGAAGAGGCAGACAAGAAAGCAAAGGATTATGTAGTAAATGCGATTCAGCGGTGTGCAGCTGATCATGTTGCAGAGACTACGATTTCCGTTGTACAGTTGCCAAATGATGAAATGAAGGGTAGAATTATCGGTCGTGAGGGAAGAAATATCCGCACCCTCGAGACTCTGACAGGTGTTAATCTGATTATTGACGACACACCAGAAGCTGTCGTATTATCCGCATTCGATGGCGTAAGAAGAGAAGTTGCCCGTATTGCATTAGAAAAATTAATTGTAGATGGACGAATTCATCCAGCTAGAATCGAAGAAATGGTTCAGAAGGCTGAAAAGGAAGTTGAATCAATGATTCGCGAAGAAGGTGAAGCAGCTACTTTAGAGGTAGGCGTTCATGGAATTAATCCAGAATTAATTCGACTATTAGGAAGAATGAAATTCAGAACCAGTTATGGCCAGAATGCATTAAAGCATTCCATCGAAGTTTCTTATTTGTCTGGTTTGCTTGCTGGAGAAATTGGAGTCGATGTAAGAACAGCGAAACGTGCTGGTTTACTGCATGATATAGGTAAGTCTGTAGATCAGGAGATGGAGGGAACTCATGTCCAGATTGGTGCAGATTTATGTCGTAAGTATAAGGAATCTGATATTATTATTAATGCCGTGGAAGCACACCATGGCGATGTGGAACCAAACTCACTAATTGCCTGTATTGTACAGGCGGCAGATACTATTTCTGCTGCCAGACCGGGGGCAAGAAGAGAGACCTTGGAAACATACACCAACAGATTGAAACAGTTAGAGGATATATCAAATAGCTTTAAGGGCGTTGAAAAGTCATATGCCATCCAGGCAGGACGCGAGGTACGAGTTATGGTTGTACCAGAGAAGGTTTCTGATGATGAGATGGTGCTCATGGCAAGAGACATTTCAAAGCAAATAGAGTCTGAATTAAAGTATCCGGGTCAGATTAAGGTAAATGTGATCCGTGAGTCCAGAGTTACAGATTATGCAAAATAGACACAATAGCCTGTAAAAGGAAAGAAGAACCGTCCCAGTAAGACTTGTTTCGAGCTGGTGACGGTTTTTTAACTATATCTTGCATTATTAAGAAAATATTCAAAAGGGGAATACTTATGCAGATTGTTCGTGCAATAGAAAGCATTCATATAAAGGGAAGCGAAGTAGATATAGACAAACATCCGGATTGGAAAGAAAAACTAAGAAATACATTTTCAGAGAAGGATTATGGGTTGGCTGTAGACATTGGAACTACTACGATTGCCATGTCCTGTTATCGGTTATGGGAAGGGAAATGGATTGGAAGCTGTCAGGAAATGAATAGCCAGTGCATGATGGGAAGCGATGTAGTGATGCGTCTCATGCATTGTCAGCAGGGAAAACAGGAAAGACTGCAAGGTCTCGTGATTGAGCAATTGGAAGAAATGGCAGAGAAAATATGTAAGGACACCTGTTCCTTAAAAGACATACGAAAAATGACGGTAGTTGGAAATGCTGCCATGTGCCATATTTTTTCTGGGCAGGATGCTACTGGTCTGGCAGGAAGTCCCTTTCGGACGGCATATAAAGGAATGTTTCGTTGCGAAGGAGAAAGTCTTGGCTTTCGGGAAATGTCCCAGACAGAAGTGATTGTGTTACCAGGAATAGAATCTCATGTAGGGGCAGATACCACCGCAATGATCGCTTGTGTGCCAATTAACGATAGCAAATGTACTCATATAGCCATAGATATTGGAACCAATGCGGAAATCGTATTACATCATAAAGGAGAGCATATTGTTTGTTCTGCTCCGGCAGGTCCGGCTTTTGAAGGAATGGAAATATCCTGCGGAATGCGTGGAATCGATGGAGCAATCGCAGGAGTAAAGCTGGCATCACAAACAGGAAATATTGTATTAGATGTGATTGGCAAGGAAGGAACCGTGCCTCAAGGAATTTGTGGTTCTGGTCTGGTGGATGCTGTGGCGCAATTATTACAATGTGGATTGGTGCAGAGAGATGGATATTTATTAACTGCCAAGGAGGCAGGAGAAAAGGGGATTCCAGAAGCTTTTGTGGAACGTTTGGAAGAAGAGGGCTTTGTTTTGTATCAAGGAGCAGAGGAGAGGATTATTCTCACAAGAGAGGATATTCGTCAGTTTCAGTTGGCAAAAGCTTCTGTTCAAGCAGGGATAAACATGTTATTATCTTCACGAGGCATTTCCATAGAGGAGGTAGATGCAATTTGGGTTGCTGGCGTGTTTGGAAAACATATTTCTAAGGCAAATGCCATAAAGACAGGGTTATTTCCAGCATTTCCAATGGAGAATATATATATGGTGGGAAATGCGGCTGGTATCGGTGTATCCTTAGCACTTCTCAACGAAGAATATGGGGTACATTTGGAGGGCATTGCTAGTCAGGCGAAGCATCTGGAGCTGGCATCCAGTGAATCGTTCCAGAAAGAGTTTTTAAAGGCAATGGAATTTGGAAATTAAGAGTTTATAGTGAAAAATGAATGGTAAAGTTAAAAGACAATAGTACAGTCGAAAGACAATGCAATAAAAAAGAAAGGTGGAAATAGGATGAAAGTTGGATTTATTGGAGCAGGAAATATGGCATCTGCCATGATGGGAGGCATGTTAAAAAAGGGTTTGTTATCCAAAGAGGATATTATTGCTTCGGATGTGTCGAAGGCTGCTACAGATAAAGTAGCAGCAGAGTTTGGAATTCAGACCACACAGGATAATAAAGAAGTGGTAAAAGCTGATATTGTGATTTTGGCAATTAAACCGATTTATTGCCAAGGTGTTATTGAAGAAATCCGTGATTTCATTAATGAAAACCAGATTGTAGTAACCATTGTTGCTGGAAAGACTCTTGCATGGCTGGAGGAACAATTTGGAAAGAAAATAAAATTAATCCGTACCATGCCAAATACACCAGCTTTGGTGGGAGAAGGGATTACTGCTCTGTGTCCGGGAGACTTGGTAAGTAAGGAGGAAGTGGATCAGGTTTGTGAACTTTTTAGCGGTTTTGGCAAGGCTGAGGTTGTTGGTGAAAATTTAATGGATGCAGTGGTGGCTGTTAGTGGAAGCTCTCCAGCATATGTATTTTTATTTATTGAAGCAATGGCAGATGCAGCAGTGGCAGAAGGAATGCCAAGAGCGCAAGCATATCAGTTTGCTGCACAGGCTGTATTAGGAAGTGCAAAAATGGTGTTAGACACTGGAAAGCATCCGGGAGAATTAAAGGATATGGTATGTTCTCCTGCAGGGACTACCATTGAAGCAGTTTGTAAGCTGGAAGAAAAAGGCTTTCGTAGTAGTGTCATGGAATGCATGAAGGTATGTGCAGAGAAATCCAGAAATCTTTAAAAATATTAGAATAATATCAGTGAATCCTATCATATACTGATTTGAAGTCCGTTTTTTGGCACAGAGGAATTACTTTTCTGATGTCAGAGAAGAAAAAGGCAAGGTGAGAGTGTGGGATGAAATCAGATAGGATGAAATTAGATATTCTGACCAGAAAGCAATATAAAAAACTGTGTTTTGGCATGGTGATTTTGTTTGTTATGGTGGTATCTGTCAGCTTATGTTATATAACCGGATGGCAGATGGACATGGAATCGCTTCTAGTGATAGAAGAGGAATTGGAAAGGGAAGATGCACTACAATGGAAAAACGCACTGCTAAATGATATGGAGTGTTTTCCTGTGAAAGAAGATGAAACAGGACAGGAAACCTGGGGATATGAAAATGGCTATGGTGAGGGTAGAAGCTATGGTGGCAACCGTAGGCATGAAGGGATTGACATTATGCCTTCTACTTCTCAGAGTGGTTATTTTTCTATACAGTCTGTATCAGATGGAGTTGTGGAGCAGATTGGATGGCTGGAGCTGGGAGGATATCGGATCGGTGTCCGAAGTGATTCCGGGTTATATTTTTATTATGCTCATTTAGATTCCTATGCACCCGGACTGAAAAAAGGAGATAAAGTCCATGCTGGACAAATATTAGGGAATATGGGAGATACAGGATATGGCAAGGAGGGAACCAGAGGACAGTTTGTGGTACACCTTCATTTTGGGATTTACTATACAGAGGATGGTCAGGAGAAAAGTTTGAATCCCTTTTATTTGCTACAATACCGTGAGTGTGGTATGATAGAGAAAGAAGGGAACGATGTATAAAACGGATTGGAGAGTCCGTAAGAAGAAGGGAATAAATGTAGAAAATATGGGGTTATTTCCATAGATGGGGGCGATAAGATGGAAATTCAGTTATGGCGTGAAATTTTAGATCCATACCGACAGGCGGTGGATGAATTAATTGTTAAATTTAATCATATTAAACAGGAATATCATAATGCAGGAATGTACTGTCCCATTGAACAGGTAGATGGCAGAGTGAAAAAAATCTCTAGTATTATGGAAAAGTGCCAGCGAAAAGGTGTAGAGTTAGACAGGCTGGAGGATAAGATTGAGGATATTGCGGGACTTAGAGTGATTTGTCAGTTCGTAGAGGATATTGATAAGGTGGTGGAAATCATCCAAAAGCGTAGCGATATGGAGATTAAGCAGGAAAAGGATTATATTACCCAGAGTAAACCCAGTGGTTACCGCAGCTATCATGTAATTGTGTATTATACAGTACAGACCTTGAAAGGTCCTAAAAAGCTGGAGGTAGAGATTCAGATTCGTACGCTGGCTATGAATTTCTGGTCTACGATTGAGCATTCTTTGCAGTATAAATATAAGGAGCATATGCCGGAAGAGCTTCGTGTAAGACTTCTTCGTGCAGCAGATGCGGTGGATGCTTTGGATAATGAAATGGCATCTGTTCGGGATGAGATTATGGACGCACAGAATTCCAACCGGCTTCGTGCCAGTGTGGTTACTGATATTTTGAATAATATTGAGAATTTATACCATGTAGCTAATAAGCGGGAGGTAGGCAAGATTCAGGATGAATTCTTCCGGGTATATCAGCAGAATGACATCCAGCTTTTGACCCGCTTTAATAAACAGCTTGATATTATTGCAGAGACCTATCGGGCCCAGAGTCTGAGTTAGAGGAAAGGTTTTTTGAAAGAATGATTACGTTACCGGAAAAGTTTTTAGAAAATATGAAAGAATTGTTAGGTGAAGAATATCCCGCATATTTGCAGTGTTTTGAGGAGGAATCCTACACTGCTTTGCGGGTGAATACGCAGAAACTTACACCAGAACGTTTCTGTGAAATAAGCCCTTTTGCATTAGAGGATATTTCCTGGACAGCAAAAGGGTTTTATTATGATGGAAAGAAGGACAATCCTGCTAAGCATCCTTACTATTATGCAGGGCTGTATTATATTCAGGAACCTAGTGCTATGATTCCTGCCTCTATTTTGCCGGTGGAACCGGGAGATAAAGTGCTAGACTTATGTGCCGCACCGGGAGGAAAGGCGACGGAGTTGGCAGCTAAGCTGGAAGGGCAAGGAGTTTTAGTAGCCAATGATATCAGTGTTTCCAGAGCCATGGCATTGGCAAAGAATCTTCAGATGGCAGGTACAAAAAATGCAGTAGTTACTGCGGAAACACCAGAAAATTTGGCAACACATTTGGGACATTATTTTGATAAGATATTAATTGATGCTCCATGCTCTGGAGAGGGAATGTTTCGTCGGGATTCACATATGGTAAAGGACTGGCTGGAGCATGGACCAGAATATTATGCAGCTATTCAGCGCCAGATATTAGAAAGTGCATGGAAAATGCTGAAGCCGGGCGGAAAATTGGTGTATTCGACCTGTACCTTTGCGGTAATGGAAGATGAAGAAATGATTCAATGGTTTATAAATCGCTATCCAGACATGAGAATTTGTCCAGTGGAACGAAAAGAAGGGTTCTCAGAAGGACGTCCGGATTTAGTGGAAGGAGGAGATGTTTCTTTAAAGGAATGTGTCCGGATATTTCCTCATCGTACTAAGGGAGAAGGTCATTTTGCAGTACTTCTGGAAAAGAAAAAGGATATAAAAGACAGTCAAGCTGCTACAACAGAGATTGAAAAAAAGACGAAGAAAAAAGGAATGACTTTTAAACCAGAGGAAGAAGAATTTTTGAAGGAAGTATCCAGGCTGCAAGGAGAGATTTACCGGCATAAGGAGACAATCTCTTTAATTAATCGAGACATGAAAGCCTTGCAGGGAGTTCGGACTATTTTCTCGGGACTTATTTTGGGCGAAATGAAAAAGAAACGGTTTGAACCGGGAACGCAGCTTGCGTTAGCATTAAAAAAAGAGGAATATCCCAGAGTGCTGGATTTATCGTCACAAGACATTCAGGTAATTAAATATTTGAAAGGTGAGACCGTTATTACGGACACTGGAGAAAAAGGATTTGTTTTGCTTTGTGTAGATGGATTTCCTTTGGGGTGGTGTAAGGGAAACGGACAGGGAAATATGAAAAATAAATATTATCCAGGATGGCGGATGCAGTAATAGAGATAAAATCAAGAAAGGATGATATATATGAAAATAAGTAAACGAGGAGAATTTAATTACATTAAATCAAGAAAGCAGAGAATTATTTTTATGGCAGTTCTGATTGTTTTAATTGCGTTGGCAATATTTGGAATTGGATTATTGGTGAATAAAATGGATAAAGCAAATGTATTTACCGTAATTGCTGTTTGTGCTGTGCTTCCATGGGCGAAACAGGTTGTGGCATTGGTTGTGTTATTTCCATATCATTCAGTATCTTTAGAACGATATGAAAAAGTAAAGGCTGCTGTGCCGGAAAATGTAAAATTATATACAGACTTAGTTATTACTTCCACAGACAAAATTATGAATCTGGATTTCGCTGTGGTTGGTCAGGGAAAGGTAATTGGATTAATTGGAAAACAAGGGCAGGATGTGAAATATATCCGAAAATATTTATCGGAAGGGGTTTCTAATTGCAGTGATTTTCGAGTGATGCTGGTTGAAACAGAAAAAGCATTTATGAAGGAAATTACAAATCTTTCAGAAAAAGAAATTCTTCCAGAGGAAGAAGAAAAAGTAAACGCATACCTTTGTTCGTTGATTGTATAGAGTAAAGAGGAATAGGGATTAAAGAATCATTAGAACTTCTCTGGAAAGGCTAGGTTATTTATTTTGAGAAAATTAGAGGTGAGTGCTCAGGAAGCAGGACAGAGACTGGATAAGATGCTAACAAAGTATATGGAGCTGGCACCGAAAAGCTTTATTTATAAAATGCTTCGGAAAAAGAATATTAAGCTAAATGGAAAAAAGGCAGAGGGAATGGAAAAGCTTCAGGCAGGAGATGAGATTACATTATTTCTTGCAGATGAAACCATTGATGGATTCCGTCAGCAGAAAAAAGAAACGGTAAAGCTTCAAAAGAAAATAGCTTTGGATATTGTTTTTGAAGATGAGGATATTCTGGTGATAAATAAACCGGTGGATATGCTGTCTCAAAAAGCGGACAAAGAGGATGTATCTCTTATCGAATATTTGTCAGATTATTTAATAAAGAGAAATGAATGGAATCAGGAACAGACTTTTCGTCCGGGGATTTGTAACCGATTGGATAGAAATACCAGTGGGCTTGTAGTGGCTGGAAAAAGCGTTCAGGGACTGCAATGGATGAATCAATTATTTCGGGAACGAGAATTAAAGAAATACTATCTTTGTATTGTAAAAGGAAAAATAGAAAAAGGCAGCAGAATTGATGGTTATTTGCTGAAGGATGGGAGTCATAATACCGTTAGTATTTCCAAGGAAGCAAAGGCAGGGGCTGAACGGATAGAAACAGAATATGAGCCTTTACAGTTAGGAATGCTGGAGGAAAAGGAATATACTTTATTGAAAGTGCATTTGATAACTGGAAAGTCTCATCAGATTCGTGCACATTTACAGAGTATTGGACATCCCATTGTGGGAGATGGCAAATATGGGCACAAGGATTTGTATAAAATATTTAAGAAGGAATTTGGGCTGCGTCACCAGTTGCTTCATGCATGGCGGCTGGAGCTGGATGCCCCGGAGTATCTCCCGGAGAAGTATCATAATCAGACCTTTACGGCACCAATACCCCAAGAGTTTTTGCGGATTTTAAAGGGACTGGGAATGTCAGAAAAAATTGAGCAGAAATAAGGATGTGTAGGAGCCGGATAAAACATAAGAAAATCTCTGAAGGAATAGAATAAAGGAGGAAGGAAAATGGCTTCCTGGAGTTCCAGAGGACTTCGAGGCTCCATGCTGGAAGAGTCCTTAAATATGACCAATGAAAAATATCGCAGGGAAAAATTGGCATTGGTACAAAAAATACCAACACCAATTACCCCGATGGAATTTGATAAAGAACATCATCATATTACTTTAGCGTACTTTGAACAAAAGAGTACCGTAGATTATTTAGGAAATGTGCAGGGGATTCCTATTTGTTTTGATGCAAAGGAATGTGCAGCAGAAAGCTTCCCTTTGCAAAATATTCATCCTCATCAGGTGGAATTTATGTCGGAGTTTGAACAGCAGCAGGGAATTGCTTTTTTGATTATTCATTTTAGTAAACCAGACATTTATTATTATGTGCCCTGCCGGGATATGCTGCGGTTCTGGGAACGGGCGCAGGGGGGAGGACGTAAAAGCTTTCATCGGGATGAATTAAATCAGGAGTATCAGATTACGGTGAAGAGTCAGGTGTTTATCCACTATTTGGAAATGATACAAAAGGACTTAGAAGAGCGATAATTTCTTTTGATTTTATGGAAAATGAGAGGGAGTGAATCCGAAATTTAGGGTTTACAATTATTTGATTTTGTGGTATTTTATCATCATGTAAAAGCGAAGAAAAGGAATAGTAGCTATGGAGCGGAGTACAGAAAGCTGTTGGTAGATGCGAAACAGTTGAAGTGAAATAGTGAACTCGCCTTGGAGCTGCCGGTTGAAATAGAGTAGATTTGGACGGAGTCCCACCGTTACAGGGGAAGGGTATTGACAGTAGTTGATGTACCTGTGAGGGCATGATTGGATTCATGAATAAGAGTGGTACCGCGTGAGAATTTTCTCCCGTCTCTATAGTTTAGAGGCGGGTTTTCTTTGTGTTATAGGAAAAGTTTGTTCCACGTAAATGCAGTATTACAATCTCAGGTATAGATAATTAGCTGCCATAGGCAGCAGGAAGTGAGGAATTGAAATGAAGGGTTTTGAAAAGTATCAGAAAAGTTATTTTATGCCACCAGTGCCATGCTATGACTGGGTAAAAAAGGATGCCATTGATGCGCCACCAGTATGGTGTAGTGTAGATTTACGTGATGGAAATCAGGCATTGATTGAGCCAATGAGTCTGGAAGAAAAGGTGGAGTTTTTCAAATTACTGGTACAGGTTGGTTTTAAGGAAATCGAAGTAGGTTTCCCGGCAGCCTCTGAGACAGAGTATAAATTTTTGCGTACATTAATTGACCAGAATCTGATTCCGCAGGATGTGACAGTACAGGTTTTGACACAGGCAAGAGAGCATATTATCCGTAAGACCTTTGAAGCCATTGATGGTGCTCCAAATGCAGTAGTACATGTATATAATTCTACATCTGTAGCACAGCGTGAGCAGGTATTCCGCAAATCTAAAGAAGAGATTAAGCAGATTGCGGTAGAAGGTGCGAAGCTGTTGAAGGAACTGGCAGAGGAAGTAAAGGGAAATATACGTTTTGAATATAGTCCGGAAAGCTTCCATGGAACAGAAGTGGATTATGCAGTTGAGGTTTGTAATGCGGTGCTGGATGTATGGCAGCCACAGGCAGACAAAAAAGCCATCATCAACATTCCGTCTACTGTAGAAAATGCCATGCCTCATGTATTTGCCAGTCAGGTGGAGTATGTTAGTAAAAAACTGAAGTACCGTGACAATGTGGTATTGTCTCTGCATCCGCATAATGACCGTGGCTGTGGCGTAGCTACAGCAGAGCTTGGCGTATTAGCAGGTGCAGACCGTATTGAAGGAACTCTCTTTGGTAATGGAGAGCGTACTGGAAATATGGACATTGTAACCATGGCAATGAATATGTATTCCCATGGAGTTGATCCTAAATTGGACTTTTCTGATATGAAGCATATTGCAGAGACTTACAAGAGATTAACCAATATGGAGATTTCCATGCGTCAGCCATATGCTGGTGAACTGGTATTTACTGCATTTTCTGGTTCCCATCAGGATGCGATTTCTAAGGGCATGAACTTCCGGGAAGAGAAGAATAGTCCATACTGGACCGTTCCATATCTTCCAATTGATCCAAAGGATGTAGGAAGAACCTATGATTCAGATGTAATTCGTATCAATAGCCAGTCTGGTAAGGGTGGTGTAGCTTATGTATTAAAGAATACCTTTGGATTGGTTCTTCCAGACAAGATGAAGGAAGAGGTTGGCTATCTCATGAAGGATGTTTCTGACCATGAACATGCAGAGCTGAGCCCTCAGGGGATGTTGGATGTATTTAAGGCAACCTATGCAAAAGCAGAGAAGAACTTTGATATTTCAGAGTGCCACTTTGAACAGAGTAATGGTATTTTAGCCAAGGTAACCATTCAGGAAGGTGAGAAGTCTACAGTAGTAGAAGCACATGGTAATGGTCGTCTGAATGCAGTCAATAACGCTATTAAAAAGCATTTTAATCTTAGCTATGCGTTGGATGAGTATGAGGAGCATTCCTTAGCAAAACGTTCCAATGCATTAGCTATGACCTATGTAGCAATCAGTGCAGAAGATTCCGATAAACTGTATTGGGGCGTAGGCACGGATGCAGATATTATCACTTCCTCTATTATGGCATTGATAAATGCAGTAAATCGTATGATGAGCAAATAAAGCAGATTTTATAATAATATTGAAGAAGTGACGCAGAAAGTGGTCATATATATTTCCATTTCGTGGACGCCTTGCGGCTCGGGATGAACTACGCAACGGATGCATAGAAGGATAACTTCGCATGATATGCTCGCTATCCTTCAAGCACCGGCGAGTTCAAACGCCACTCAATCGGAAAATATATGACCACTTTCTGCTGTGCACTGGATTCTCGTCTCAGACAATATCCACAGTTCTATCTAGTATTGGAAGAATGTAAGCAGCTTAAGGAATAGAATGTATAAATTTCCGTACAAAATCAGAAAAGTGTGTTATAATAAAGGGGCTGAGCATGCTTACATAGTCATACCGGACGTCTGCATGTGAAGACACACCCAAACCCAAGCGGACTGGAGCGGAATACGATTCTGTTCGCTGAAAATGTTCCGAATGAATAAAAACAGAAAGGAATTTTTTGTAATGAGTAACATTAACAAATTAGTACGTGAATTAGTAAATTATGGATTACATACCGGGTTGGTACAACAGGAAGATGAGATGTATACCATCAACCGTGTTTTGGAAATTTTACAGCTGGATGAATATGAAGAGCCAGCCAATGCCTGCCCTGTACCAGACTTAGAGAAGACTCTGAGTGATATGATGGATTGGGCATATGAGCAGGGGGTATTACAGGAAAATACGGTAGGATACCGTGACTTGTTTGACACCAAGTTAATGAGTGCCTTGGTTCCAGCACCTAGTACAGTGATTAAGAAATTTAGAGAACTGTATCAGCAGTCTCCAGAGAAAGCAACTGCATTTTATTATAAGTTGAGCTGTGATACGGATTACATCAGACGTTATCGTATCGCTAAGGATAAAAAATGGACGGCAGATACGGAGTATGGCACCTTGGATATTACCATTAATTTGTCGAAACCGGAGAAGGACCCTAAGGCAATTGCCGCTGCAAAGAATGCGAAGACAAGTGCTTATCCAAAGTGTCTTCTCTGTGTGGAAAATGAAGGCTATGCAGGCCGTTTGAATCATCCTGCAAGACAGAACCACCGTATTATGCCAATCGAAATCGGTGGAGGAAAATGGGGATTCCAGTATTCACCATACGTATATTATAACGAGCATTGTATTGTATTTAATTCCTTACATACTCCAATGAAAATTGATGAGTCTGCTTTTCGTAAGCTGTTAGATTTTGTAAAGCAGTTTCCTCATTATTTCCTTGGTTCCAATGCAGATCTGCCTATCGTAGGTGGTTCCATTTTGGCACATGAACATTTCCAGGGCGGACATTATGAGTTTGCTATGGAGCGGGCAGAAATCAAGAAGGAAATCAAGATTCCGGGCTTTGAGCAGGTAGAGGCAGGTATCGTAAACTGGCCAATGTCTGTTATCCGTATCCGTCATGAGGACAGCGAGACGGTAGTGAAGCTGGCAAGCCGAATTCTGACCAAATGGCGTGGATATACCGATGAAGCTGCATTTATTTTTGCAGAGACAGAAGGAGAACCACATAATACCATTACCCCAATTGCAAGAATGAGAGAGGGGAAGTACGAAATGGATTTGGTTCTTCGTAATAATATTACTACGGAAGAATATCCATTAGGTGTATATCATCCACATCAGGAGCTTCATCATATCAAGAAGGAAAATATTGGTTTGATTGAGGTAATGGGACTGGCAGTGCTTCCAGCCAGATTAAAGGGCGAGATGGAGAAGTTAGGCCAGTACATTGTAGAAGGTAAGGATATCCGCAGTGATGAAGAGTTAGAAAAGCATGCAGACTGGGTAGAGAGATTTTCTTCTAAGTATGACAGCATTACCGCAGATAATGTGGACGAGATTTTAGAAACAGAAATCGGTATTGTTTTCAAAAAGGTCTTAGAGCATGCAGGAGTCTATAAAAATACAGAGGAAGGCGAAGCTGCATTTATGCGGTTTATTGATTCCTTGTAATTTGTAGTGGGTTAACAGCATAGGATTAGGGGAGAAGAGTGGATTCGTTGAAAATGATTCTTAATGGAATTATAGTTATTATTATAATTATAATGTTAGGGAATGCAATTTATTATCTTTGTGTTAAAAAAGGAGATACCAAGAAGAACCGAGATAAAGGGAAGGTGGCGCTGGCACTGGCAATTATCATGCTGGTGAGAGTGATGCCGCAATGGATTTTGACAGGAGGATTGGTTGCAGATAATTATTCCTATGGAGTAATTATACTTATGCTTATCTTATCTTTGGGAGCCTTCTTTTATCACATACGAAAAAACGATTTGGGAGAAAAAGAGTTTGTGAGAGCAATTTCCGGCATCGTAGTTGATTGGGAAGAATATTGTTATTTTGGAAATGATCATTATGTGAAGCGAAAAGATATAGATGCAGGAAAATCTCCACTAAATCCTAAGGTTGCTAGAAAACGATATTGTCCATTGGTAGAATATGATATAAATGGATTTACTCAGAAATATGAGGTAAAGATATATTATTCTAAATCAAAATGTCCTTCAATAGGGGAAAAGACAATAATATATTATTCTCATGTTATTCCAAAAGCTATTTCAAAATGGGAAAAGCAAAAAAATTATATTTGGATAACAGGAGCTGCTATTCTGTTTTTGGTCTTTGCATATTTATTCTGTTTTTGTATTTATATTCAGAATATATGATAGTACAAAATATAAAGTAGGGCTCGTTTAAAGAATTCAAAAAACTTAAACATTTTAGGGCGTATTTTCAAGAAAACACATCAAAATAGTGTTAGAAAATGCGCCTTCTGTTATTGACGCTATTTTGTGAAACTGATATACTCAAACGTATAGGTGTGTTTGTGGGAAAATCCCCATGAGTGCGTGTCTTTCTACTGCATCTGACAGGGGAAAGAAGAAGTGAAAACAATGAATTTATATAAAGAGGAGGATATTTTTATGAATTACGGTTACTTTGACGAGAAAAACAGAGAGTACGTCATTACTAAGCCTGATACTCCAGCTCCATGGTGTAACTACCTTGGTTCTCCAGAGTATGGTGCAATTATCTCTAACAATGCAGGTGGATATAGCTTTGTAAAAAGTGGTGCGAATGGTCGTATTCTTCGTTATCATTTTAACAGCGATGATACACCGGGACGTTACATTTACTTAAGAGATGATGAGACAGGTGATTTCTGGTCTGCTTCCTGGCAGCCAGTTGGCAAGGACTTAAATGAATATAAGAGTGAAGTTCATCATGGTACTTCTTATACAACTATGATTGCTGATTATGCAGGAATTAAGTCACAGGTAGATTATTATGTACCACTTGGAAAGGTATATGAGGTATGGAGATGTAAGGTGACAAATACCTCCGATAAGCCTAGAAAGATTTCTACATTTGGATATGCAGAGCTTTCCAATGATGATAACTATAATCAGGATCAGGTAAACTTACAGTATTCTCTTTGTATTTCTAATACAGTATTTAAAAAGAATAAGATTTTACAGCAGATTAACTTAAACTGGTACAAGGGTGAAGATGGAAGCAATGGTAAGGAGCGTTTCTTCGGATTAGCAGGTCAGCCTGTAACTTCTTACAATGGTGATAAGGAAGCTTTCATCGGAATGTATCATGATTATGGCAATCCAGTTGCTGTAGAACGTGGTGAGTGTGATGGCGTATGCAACTACAATGAGAATAGCTGTGGTGCATTACATACTGCTTTAGAGCTTGCACCAGGTGAGACAAAAGAAATGGCATTCATCTTAGGACGTTACAAAGACAGCATTGCAGATGAAATCATTGCAGGATACGAAGATGTAGCTGTTTGTGATAAGGAAATTGATGAGTTAAAGACATATTGGCATTCAAAGCTGGATAATTTCAATATCGATACTCCAAGCCCAGCATTTAACAGCATGGTAAATACATGGAATGCATATCAGTGTTTCTTAACCTTTACATGGTCAAGAGCAGCTTCCTTCATTTACTGTGGTGAGCGTAACGGATATGGTTACCGTGATACGGTACAGGATATTCAGGGTGTTATCCATACTGATCCAGAAGCAGCATTAGAGAAGATTCGTTTCATGCTTTCTGCTCAGGTAGATAATGGCGGCGGACTTCCATTAGTTCGTTTTGACCATGAGGATCGTGCGGGTCATGAAGGAACACCAGACGATCCGGATTACGTAAAAGAGACAGGACATCCAGCATATCGTGCAGACGATGCTTTATGGCTGTTCCCAACGGTTTACAAATATATTGCAGAGACAGGTTACCTTGATTTTATTGATGAGGAAATCACATGGTCTAACGTACCGGAGAAAGCAACAGTATACGAGCATTTAAAGAGAGCGATTAACTTCTCTATGGAGCATTTAGGTCCTCATGGTCTTCCAGCTGGACTTCATGCTGACTGGAATGACTGTCTGCGTCTTGGTGCACAGGGTGAGTCTTCCTTCGTAGCAATGCAGTTATACTATGCATTTACCATTATGCGTCTCTTCGCTGAAAAGAAGAACGACACCGAATATATCGCATACTTAGATAAGACCCAGAAAGAGGTTGGTGATAAGATTAATGACCTTTGGTGGGAGGATGACCGTTTCAACCGTGGTTTCAAAGAGACTGGTGAGTTGATTGGTTCTAAGAATGACCCAGAAGCAAGCATGTGGTTAAATCCACAGTCTTGGGCTGTTATATCCGGTCTTGCTACTCAGGAGCAGGCTGAGAAGGCTTTAGAGTCTGTAGATAGAGAATTAAACACAGCATATGGTGCGAAGGTAATGGCACCTTCTTATCAGGATCATTACTTTGATGGTGCATTAGCTGGATTATTCCCACCTTCAACAAAGGAAAATGGTGGTATCTTCTCTCAGACACAGGGTTGGATTATTTTAGCAGAAGCATTAATGGGACATGGAAACAAGGCATTCCAGTACTTTGAGGAAAGCTCACCATCATCCCAGAATGACAAGGCAGAGATCCGTAAGTTAGAGCCATATGTACATGGTCAGTATACAGAAGGTGACGAAAGCCCATTCCATGGACGTTCTCACGTACATTGGCTGACAGGTACTGCATCTACTTGTATGGTAGGATGTGTAGAGGGTATCTGTGGTATCCGTCCTGACTTAGATGGTATCCGTATTGCTCCTTCTATTCCAAGTGATTGGAAAGAGTTTACTATGGAGAAATCTTTCCGTGGAAAGAAGTTAGTTATTAAGGTTGAGAATCCAAACGGCGCAGAAGCTGGCTGTAAGGAATTCTACATCAATGGCGAGAAGGTAGAAGATAACTACGTTCCTGCTGATAAGATGACCGACGTAACAGAAGTTCGTATGGTAATGTAGTTTAATATCTGATGAGGTAAAAGATGGTTTTTGAAGAATTTCAAAAACCATCTTTCTATTGAAAAAAATGAAAAAGAGAGAATCGAAATGTACACAAGAGTGTAAGTGTATGTTTCG
>CAZEFX010000035.1:20132-27183 GCA_964511525.1 uncultured Jutongia sp. | reverse complement strand
CCTTCTTAAGACCGTAAATAGTTGCAAGAAAAGGCAACCCAAAAACTTTTTCTTTAACTTCGTTATCTAGAACGAAAAATCATTGTATAAAAATCTCATAGTTGATATTATCGGAGTTGTGTGATTTATTATGTGGGGAGTTTGCGTTAACAATAAATAGAATTGGCATGGAGGCGGAAGAGATGGAAACCTTGTGGAAACCACTGGAAGAATTAAATGCATATGATGGAGTGAAGGATTGTCTTCGGAAAAATGAATTTCCTGTGCATATTGCAGGCTGTATGGAAAGTCAAAAATGTCATCTGGTCAGTGGTTTGGCTCAGAGGGATGGCTGGACGGTTTTGATTGCAGATAATGAAATCAAAGCCAGAGCGTTAATGGCAGATTATCGTTTGTTTGATAAAGAGATTGTATTTTATCCTGCAAAGGATGTTATTTTCTATAGTGCAGATATTCATGGAAGTGCTTTGGGATTGGAACGGTTAAAGACTATCAAAGCATTGATTAACCGTCAGGGAGGAACGGTAGTGACTACCATGGCAGCAGGAATGGAACTGGTGCAGTCCCTGTCAGTATATAAAAATGCCCGCCGCTGGTTGAAGGAAGGGGATGTGGTAGATTTAGAAGAGTTTGCCAGAAGTCTGACGGATATGGGCTATGACCGGCGTTCACAGGTGGATATGCCGGGAGAATTTTCTATCAGAGGGGGAATCTTAGATGTATTTCCTCCTACAGAGGAATGTCCTTATCGTATCGAGCTTTGGGGGGATGAAATCGATACCATACGTTCCTTTGATGTAGAAAGCCAGCGTTCCATTGAGCGGTTAGAGGAAGTAGAAATCTTTCCGGCCACAGAAATTATTCTTACAAAAGAGCAGATTCAAAGCGGACTAGACAAGATAAAAAAGGAGCAGGAGGCTGTTCAGAAGAAATGGAAGGCTGCGAAAAACTTTGAAGCCAGCAACCGTCTTACAGAAGTGATGCGGGAACTGAAAGAACGGCTGGAGTATTCCAGAAGCAGCGCAGGTCTGGAAAATTGTCTGAATTATTTTGATGTACAGCTAGGGTCTTTTTTCGATTTCTTTGATAAAGAAAACACCCTATTCTTTATTGACGAACCCGGACATTGCATGGAAGTTATGGAAGCGGTGGAGACAGAGTTTCGGGAAAGTATGGAAGGCAGGCTGGAGAAGGGATATATTCTGCCGGGGCAGATGGAGGTTCTATATGGTGCAGATGCGGTTATGGCAATGCTACAACGGAAAAGAACCATCTATTTATCGATTTTAGATGCATTGCCAAAATATTTAGAGACAAAAGAACGTTTTCATGTACAATGTCAATCCATCCCTTCTTACAACCAGCATTTTGAGCTGCTGGTGGAAGATATGAAACGCTGGAAAAAGAATGGATATAAGGTGCTGCTGCTTTCTGGTTCCCGGACCCGGGCGAAACGTCTGGCAGCAGATTTAAATGAATACGAGATTCCGGCATTTTACAGGGAAACTATGGATGTGGCTCTGGAATCAGGGCAGATTATGGTCAGCTATGGAAGCTTTCAAAAGGGGTTTTCCTACACTACTCTGAAATTTGTAGTGGTTACGGAGGGAGACATCTTTGGCGCCAGACAGCAAAAACGAAAAAAGAAGCAGAAGAAATATAGTGGAAAGGCGATTCAAAGCTTTAATGAACTTAGCGTAGGAGATTATGTAGTTCACGAAAATCATGGTCTTGGGATTTATCGAGGTATTGAAAAAATAAAAGTAGACAATACCGCTAAGGATTATTTAAAGGTAGAGTATGGTGACGGCGGAAATCTCTACGTACCAGCATCTTCTTTGGATGTTTTGCAGAAATATGCAGGACAGGAGGCGAAGGCACCAAAGCTGAATAAACTAAATTCTGTGGAATGGAAAAAGACCAAAAGCAGGGTAAAAGGTGCGGTAAAGGAAATTGCGAAAGAGCTGGTAGAGCTCTATGCAAAAAGACAGGAGAGGGAAGGGTATCAGTTCGGAGAAGATACAGTCTGGCAGAGAGAATTTGAAGAATTGTTTCCTTTTGAAGAAACCCAGGATCAGTTGGATGCCATTGAAGCCACCAAACGGGACATGGAAAGCAAGAAAATCATGGATCGTCTGATTTGTGGTGATGTAGGCTATGGTAAGACAGAGATTGCTATTCGTGCTGCCTTCAAGGCAGTTAATGATAATAAGCAGGTGGCATTTTTAGTGCCTACTACCATCCTTGCCCAGCAGCATTTCAATACCTTAAAAGAAAGAGTGGGAAATTACCCGGTGAATGTAGAAATGCTGTCTCGCTTTAGGACCCCAGCTCAACAGAAAAAGGCGTTGGAAAAACTAAAAAAGGGAGAAGTGGATATTATCGTAGGTACTCATAGACTTCTTTCCAAGGATGTGCAGTTTAAAAATCTGGGACTTTTGATTGTGGATGAGGAACAGCGGTTTGGAGTTACCCATAAGGAAAAAATCAAGCAGATGAAGGGAAATGTGGATGTACTGACACTGAGTGCTACACCGATTCCAAGAACGCTGCATATGAGTCTCATTGGCATTCGTGATATGAGTGTATTGGAAGAACCTCCGGTGGATCGTCTGCCAATACAAACCTTTGTTATGGAACATAGCGGAGAGATTATCAGAGAAGCCATTAACCGTGAACTGGCAAGAGGTGGACAGGTATACTATGTATACAACCGGGTGCACCATATTGATGAGGTGGCTATGGAGGTTCAGAGACTAGTGCCGGATGCCAATGTTGCCTTTGCCCACGGGCAAATGAGTGAGAGGCAGCTGGAGAATATTATGATGAGCTTTATTAATGGAGAAATCGATGTACTGATTGCTACCACCATTATTGAAACTGGTCTGGACATTTCCAATGTTAATACAATTATTATTGACAATGCGGATCAGCTTGGATTATCACAGCTTTATCAGCTTCGGGGGCGTGTAGGACGTTCTAACCGTACCGCATATGCATTCTTAATGTATAAAAGAGATAAAATGCTAAAGGAAGTGGCGGAAAAACGTCTGGCAGCCATTAAGGAATTTACAGAGCTTGGTTCTGGAATTAAAGTAGCCATGCGGGATTTGGAGATTCGTGGAGCAGGAAATCTGCTGGGAGCCGCTCAGTCCGGGCACATGGAAGCGGTAGGGTATGATTTGTATTGTAAGATGTTAAATGATGCTGTGTTAGCAATGAAAGGGGAAAAGTCAGAGGAACCTGATTTTGAAACCACCATTGATTTGCAGGTGGATGCATTTATTCCCGCCACCTATGTAAAGAGTGAGTATCAGCGTCTGGATATGTATAAAAGAATTGCCGGTGTGGAAACTCCAGAGGAAATGTCCGATATGCAGGATGAGATGATAGATCGTTTCGGAGATATTCCTACTGCTACTCAGAATCTTTTGCAGGTGGCGGTTTTGAAAGCCAAGGCTCATCAGAACTACATGACACAGATTTGTCAGAAAGCAGACGGAATTCGTTTTTATTTTTGCAAAGAGGCAAAAATTGCTTTCGGAAATGTTGGGAAGATGTTAGAATTGTACAAGGGAAAACTCAAATATGTTTCGGCAGAGGAACCGTATTTATTGTATGTACTTCCAAAGCAAATGGATAGCAAGTCAACCCTAAAGGGGAAGACGTCCAGAACAGAAGAGGTTTTCCGGATAACAGAAGAAGTGCTTCAAATGGTTTCTGAGCAGCTTTTAGACAAGAAGCCGGAAACAGAAGAGATGTAGAGAAAAGTTTAAGGAAAGAAAGGTTTTATGCAAATGCAAAATAAAAAAATATTATTCATGGGAGCTGGTGTATTACTGGCAACACTGGTGCTGTTTTCTGGATGTGGAAAGAAAGAAAAAGAAGTAAAACTGGAAACCGGAGATATTTCCGAAAATTCTGTAGTTATGATGGTAGGAGAAGAACCAGTACGTTTCAGTGAGATTCAAAGTTATTGCTATTTTTTGAAATGTCAGTATGAAGGCAGCTTTGGCGAGGAATTATGGGAGTATCCTGTGGGAGAGGGTGAAAACATAGGAGATAAGGCGAAACAGGAAATTGTTAATATGATTACGCAGTTGAAAGTTATTTCTGCCACAGCCCAGGAACAAGGGATAGAATTAACCTCTGATGAGAAGGATGAGGCATTGCGCCGGGCGGAAGAGCTGGTTGGAGCTGCAACCCAAAAAGACATGAAAGAATACTCGCTGAATGTGCAGGATATTAGCGAGATTTATGAAGAAAATGCCTTGGCAAATAAAATGTTTTATATTGCCACAGATGCTGCGGATACCAATATTTCCGATGAAGAAGCCCGACAGGTTTCGGTACAATATATCCAGATAATGACTCAGGGAGTAAATCGCAATGGGACGGAAATATCCATGGATGAGATTACGAAGCAGGAAGCGTTGAAACGTGCTCAGGACTTGAGAAAAGAGGCGGAACAGGCAGAAGACTTTTTGAGCTTTGCTGAAAAAAATACGGATGCAGCTCAAACGGAATTGATTATTGGAAAAGAAACGGACCAGCTAGAGGCAGCAGCGGTGGAGTCTGCGTTTTCTATGACGGATGGACAGCTCAGTGAAGTGATTTCAGGAGAGCAGGGATATTATATTTTGTATTGTGTCAGCGAATTGAATGAAGATGCTACTTATGCCAGAAAAGAAGAAATCATTGCCCAGAGGCAGGCAGAAATGTTTATGCAGAAGTATTCCGAATGGATGAAGGAGAAAAAGGTAGATATTAACCAGAATTTCTGGAATGAATTTTCGATTTAGTGATATTAACAAGCTGTTATATTGGAAAAGAATCTTTCGGAATTTTGTTGTGATTTGTCGAGTTTTCATTTACAGTTTCTGTTAAATTTGGTATACTATTGTAAATAGCATAGAAAGGAAAGGTGATGATGTGAAAGCAGAACACGTCAACCCATTCATTATATCCGTGTGCAAGGTCGTGAAGGATATGTGTATGCTAGATTTAAAAATCGGAAAACCAAGCATGAGGGCTGGCCAGTATTCACAAGATGCTTCTATTATAAAACTGGGACTCATGGGAAATTTGACAGGAACAGTTGTTTTAAATCTAGACCATTCCACGGCATTAGAGATTGTATCAAAGATGATGATGATGCCAGTGACCAGCATTGATGAAATAGGTCAGAGTGCGATTTCAGAATTAGGGAATATGATAGCAGGAAATGCAGCGACAGTATTTGCCAGCAGCAATATTATAATAGATATTACGACACCAAGTTATTTTATGGGAGGAGAATATCCGAGTGATGGCAATCAGATGTTCAGTATTCCGTTTAGCTCTGACGCAGGGGATATTTCAGTGGATGTATTTATTAATGAATGATAAAAAAAGAGGTGGAATACCTCTTTTTTTATGGTATAGGAAAATGCTTGAAACATAGTGGTGCACCAACAAGAAAGGATAGAAAATGGCAAGCTATAAGAGATATAAAAAAGACGATCCGGTATCCTATGCATTAGGAATTACATTGACCTTTGAATTATTGAAGTTTAAAAAAGAGCAGGTACGAAAGATTTATATCCATTCTGGCATGAAGGAAGGAGAGACCTTGGACAAGCTTCGGAAGCTTGCCGGAGAAGCAGGGGTGGAGCTTGTACAAACAGATAAAATCTTTAATGTACTATCTCAGAAAGAAAATTGTTATGTTATCGGAGAATTTGAAAAATTTTCCTGCCAGTTAGGAAAGGATGCGTCTCATGTGGTGTTGGTAAATCCTTCCAATGCAGGAAACATGGGAACAATTATGCGAAGTGCGCTAGGGTTTGGCATGAACCAGATGGCAATTATCCGTCCCGGTGTGGATGCCTTTGACCCCAAGGTTATCCGGGCATCTATGGGAGCGGTGTTTTCTACGGAGTTTATGTATTTTGACAGCTTTGAGGAGTATCAAAGAGCATATGGTGATAGAGAATTATATCCATTTATGCTGCAAGCCAAGAAGACCCTCCATGATGTAGCACCCAAGGGAAAGTTCTCATTGATATTTGGGAATGAGGCTACAGGACTTCCTACTGAATTTCTAGAGGTGGGAACCTCTGTGATTATTCCACATTCGGATAAGATAGATAGTCTGAATCTTCCAATTGCTGCCAGTATTGCCATGTATGAGGCAACGAAGGAAAGATTTCGTTAGAAAGAACCCCATTTGTACTATCATATTAGCAGAGAAGTCATAGGATTGCAATTATGTAGAAAAATGAAGAGGTTGACAAGAAGGGTATAATAATATAGGAAGAATTATTTCTTATACGAACAGTGTATTTTAATGAAACAACAAATCATAAATGAAATATTCTAAAACAGAAAGGAAACAGACATGGCAAAGATTGACATTATTTCAGGATTTTTAGGTGCAGGAAAGACTACATTAATTAAAAAGCTTATTGCAGAGGCTTTTCCGGGAGAAAAGCTGGTGCTTATTGAAAACGAATTTGGTGAGATTGGAATCGACGGAGGCTTCTTAAAGGAGGCAGGGATTCAGATTACAGAAATGAACTCTGGCTGTATCTGCTGTTCTTTGGTAGGAGATTTCGGACAGGCATTAAAAGAAGTGTTGGAAAAGTATACTCCAGATAGAGTAATTATTGAGCCATCCGGTGTAGGTAAGCTTTCCGATGTAGTAAAAGCAGTACAGGATATTGGAGAAGAGGTAGTTATCAATAGTACCGCGGTGGTAGTAGATGCTCAGAAATGCAAGATGTATATGAAGAATTATGGTGAGTTCTACAATAATCAGGTAGAGCATGCGGGAACCATTATCCTTAGCCGAACCCAGAAGGTTTCCGAAGAGAAGCTAGAAACCTGTCTGAAGCTCATTCGTGAAAAAAACACAGAAGCTTCTATTATTACAACTCCTTGGGATGACATTAATGGAAAAAATATCTTAGAAGCTATGGAAAAAGTTAATTCCTTAGAAAAAGAACTGTTAGAAGAGCATGAGCACCATCACCACGATGGAGAATGCGGTTGTGGCCATCATCACGACCAC
>CAZEFX010000035.1:0-20032 GCA_964511525.1 uncultured Jutongia sp. | reverse complement strand
GACCATCATCACGACGAAGAATGTGGCTGCGGTCATCATCATGATCACGACCATGGGCACCATCATCATGATGGAGAATGTGGCTGCGGTCATCATCACGACCACGACCATCATCACGACGAAGAATGTGGCTGCGGTCATCATCATGATCACGACCATGAGCACCATCATCATGATGGAGAATGCGGTTGTGGCCACCATCATGACCATGACCATCACCACCATCATGCAGATGATGTATTTACAAGCTGTGGTATGGAAACTGCCCACAAGTTTTCAGAAGGCGAACTGAAAGAGATTTTAGATAAAATAGCACAAGGGAATGAATATGGAGAAGTGCTTCGTGCGAAAGGAATCGTACCAGCTCAGGAAGGAGAATGGTTCCATTTCGATTTAGTGCCAGAAGAAACCGAACTTCGCAGAGGTGGGGCAGACTACACAGGTAGAATATGCGTTATCGGAGCGAATCTAAAAGAGGATGCAATCAAAGAATTATTCCATGCCTAAGGCTGTCAGTGAGAACGAAGGCTTAAACAATTCCCAGAATCTTAAGGATATGTCATAGGATGCTGGGAATAGGAAAGGAAAGAGAGTAGATATGTTTGGAAAAAAGAAACAGGAATTAATGGTATATATTATTTTAGGTTTTCTAGAGGCTGGAAAAACCAGCCTGATTCGTGATTTAGTAACAGATGACATGTTTGATGATTTGGCAAAAACCTTGATTCTTGCCTGCGAGGAAGGCGAGGAAGAATATGAAACATCGGTATTACAGAAAGGAAATGCAGCATGTGAATATATTGAGGACGAGGAGTCTTTCAATGGAAAGGTAGTAGAAAAGTTTTTAAAGAAACACCGTCCAGACAGAGTTATTATTGAATACAATGGAATGTGGACTACAAAGCATATTCCAGAGATTTATGATGAGTTAGAAGAGCTTTGCCCGGA
Organism: uncultured Jutongia sp.; assembly: GCA_964511525.1. GTDB lineage: Bacteria > Bacillota > Clostridia > Lachnospirales > Lachnospiraceae > Jutongia. The sequence continues at coordinate 19,084 of CAZEFX010000035.1, read as the reverse complement.
TAAAGAAATTATTTTCCAGACCATTGATGTAGTAAATGACGAAACCTTCCAATTATATATGAAGAATATGCCATCCTTAATGGTAGAGCAGTTCCGGGTATCAGAAATGATTATTGTGAACCGTTGTACCGTAGAAAAGACCAATAAGGCTGCAGTTCGTGGTAGTGTGAAGGCAGTTAATCCAAGAGCGCAGATAGTCTATGAATCGGAGGATGAGGCTTTCTACGAAATGAAAGAAGAAATGCCATTTGATGTGAAAGCAGACATCATTCAGGTAGAAGATGATGATTTTGGACTGTGGTACATTGATATGATGGACAACCAGCCGATTTATAATGGAAAGACCATAAAGCTTACAGGATTGATTCAAAAGCCGAAAGGCTTGCCGGCAGATTCTGTAGTATTTGGCAGATATGCCATGACCTGCTGTGCAGACGACATTCAGTACCTTGGTTTTCTGTGTAAGGGAGAGGATTGGTCAGAGTTTGCCAATAAGGACTATGTCACCATCACAGCCCGTTTAGAATTTGAATTCCGAAAAGAGTACGGAGAAGAAGGTCCTGTATTCTATGTCCAGAAGGCAGAGAAGGGACAGAAACCAAAGGAAGAGCTGGTGTACTTTAACTAAATGTTTCAAATAATACACATAGAAATTTCAGATTACTGTCTATAATATCAATTATGGGTATAGTGACGTAGGAAACGGTCATTGGTATTTCTTCTTTGTGGACGCCTTGCGGCTCAAGATGAACTACGCAGTGGTGCATAGGATGTTATCTTCATGCTAACGTATTTGATACCATCCAAACACCAGCGAGTTCAAATGCCACTCAGAACGAAAACCAATGACCGTTTCCTACTGTGCACTGGATACTCTATAGTTTATTATTATATGTTTTTTACATCTTTTATGACATCAAATGATAGAATAGCCAGTACACAGCATAACAAAAGACTTTTTTGTGCGTGAGCTGTTCATAATTGATATTATTAAGAATATAATCGCATTTTATAGGTGAATCTTTCTTTATAATATAGAAGAAAGTGTGTCAGAATTTTTGCAAAACCATAAAAATCTTCGTCAAAATGTCAAGAAAAGCGAAAGAAAAATGAAGATTTTATGAAGGTCGGATAAATTGTGACGAAGAAAAGGTGGAAAAATAAGGTTGTTGCGCATTGTGCACGAAAACGACATACCGAAATTGTGCAAATTGCCAGTATCAAAAAAGAAATGATTTTGGTATGATTTAATGCGTAATGGGAGCGAAAGGACTGTTTTTGAAAGTTGCGGATGTTCAAAGACGCCGGAAAGCTTCTTGATAATTGTACAACCCCAGAGGGGAAAATTAAGGAGGAAGAAAGATGAAGTTAACAAAAGGAATGAAGAAAGCTCTTTCCTTACTTCTCTCTACAGCTTTAGTTGTAGGTGGAGTAAACGTTACTGCTAACAAGGCTGCTGCTGACGAAGCAGATGCAGCTTCTAAGACATTATCTTGGACTGGTGAAGCTGTATACCAGGATGCCGGTGAAGATGATGGTGCTCTTAAGAGCATTACAGAAACTGAAAGCAATGGTGTTACAATCCGTTCAATGTCTAATGATATTGAGGGATGGGCACAGGGTCATATGGCTGTAGTAGAAATTTCTACTCTTGCTGCATTTACTGCTCCACAGATTACCGTTGTTGCAGAGGGACCATCTGAGACCGTTGGTGATGATACAGAATTTTCTGTAATGGAGTATAATTCTTGGGATGAAGTATTTAAGGTAGCTGCTGCTACAAATGCTGCATTCAATGTTCAGACTGGTGCATTAAACAAAGAAGAGACAATGTACTGGGTTAAGGCTCCTGGTCGTACTGTAACTGCTATCTACGTTCATGAAGAAGGCGTAGATCCACTTGCTGGAAATGGTTCTGGCGAAGGTGAAGGCGGCGAAGGTGAAGGCGGCGAAGGTGGCGAAGGTGAAGAAACAGTAACACCTGGTCCAATCGCTGAGAACACCGCTAGATTATCATTCTCTAACCAGGCAGTTGGCTGGAATGATCATGCTGCTCCAGCTCTTGATATTACAGAAGCTGGTGAGTACACTATGACTGTATCTGAATTTGGTGCATCACAGTTTACAAACCTTGGTTTCTTTGGTGTAGAGTCTGTAACAGATATCGAGACGATTACTATTGCAATGCAGAGCATCACAATCAATGGTGAATACGAATTAGTATTAAAGAACACTGATGATGAGAATGGTATTGATTACTCTGCATTAAATCCAAAGAGCAGCACAAAGAATGGTTTAGCTAATATTTGGAATCCAAATGGTAAGCTTGCTGTAGTTGCTGCAAATGCTGATGAAAGCGCTACTTTAGGTGCTGTTGCAAATGAAGCTGGTGAGGTTACAGGTATTGCGTTCTATGTAGGTGAAGAAGAAACTGAAATGGATACAATCGCTTACAACTTTGAAGTGACTGAGCTTACATTCGCTACAGGTGAGGGCGAAGGCGAAGGTTCTGGCGAAGGTGAAGGTGGAAACACTGATGCTTCTCCAACTCCTGGTGCATCAGCTACAGTAGCTCCTACAGTAGTTCCAACAGTAGCTCCAACAGCTACAACAGCAGCTGTTTCTACAAAGGGTGGCGTTGCTACACCAGCTACAATTAAGTTAAGCGTTGCTAAGAAGAACAAAAACGTAGTAGTTGCTGCAGGTAAGTCTAAGAGCGTTAAGTTCACAGCTAAGGCTCAGGATCCTGCTACTCAGGCAGCAGTTGTTACAGCTACTGTTAAGGGTAACAAGAAGGTAACTGCTAAGGTTGATGGTTCTAAGGTTAAGATTTCTGCTAAGAAGAAAGCAGTTAAGGGTTCTAAAGCTAAGGTTGTATTAACTTCTACAAATGCTTCTGGTGCTTCTGTTAAGACTACAATCAATGTAGCAGTTCAGAACAAGGCTAAGAAGATTAAGGCTGCTAAGAAGTCTGTAACTATCAAGAAGGGTAAGACAGCTAAGGTTGTAATCAAGGTTACAAAGGCTGAGAACAAGAAAGCAGCTATCACAGATACAGTAAAGGCTACTGTAAAGAAGGTTGCTAAGGTTACTAAGACTCAGGTTAAGAAGGGTAAAGTAATCATCACATTGAAAGCTAAGAAGAAAGGTTCCGCAAAGCTGAACGTTAAGGTTGGTGCTAAGAAGGCTAAGGTTAACGTAAAGGTTAAATAATTAGGTTTTAAAACATATTTCAATTGAGAGCTTTCGGAAGGATGCGTCTATGGCGCATCCTTCTTTTTGCTCTCTTTTAATTTTTTATTACATAACAAATCCTTTGTTTTTTTTCTTTTGTGCAAAATATTTAGAAAAAGTATGAAATATCTTATGATATAGAAAAATCTTTGTTGAAAGTAGAATTTTTAGGGTAAATCCTCTCTGTTTTCTTTGGTGAAAATTCACAAAAAAATCTTGCTTATAAAGAGTGGAATCGTTATAATGAAAACAGCTGTGGAAATAAACCACATAAGAAACGTGAAGGAGGAATTAAGATGAGAAAACTTGAACATGTTTTCAGAAAAACAATGGCTGTCGTTCTTTCTGCGGCAATGGTAGCTACTTCATTTGCCGGCATTGGAAAGACAGCAAGTGCTGAGGAAACAGCAGCGGCTTATGAGGATACTGGTTCTGATGTATTCGACAATATTTCTGCAGGAGAGATTGCAGAAGTATTATCACCAGGCTGGAATCTGGGTAACCAGTTAGAAGCAGTAACTACAAAAAAAGAAGGTGTGGATTGGTATGTATATCCGGATGAAACAGGCTATGGTAATCCGGTAATTACAAAGGAGTTGTTTGAGTCTGTAAGAGCTGCCGGATTTAAATCTGTACGTATTCCAGTTTCCTACTTTGATTATATTGGAACAGCGGAAGAGGACTACACGGTAAATGAAGACTGGATGGCTCGTATTAAAGAAGTTGTTGATATGGCATTAGCAGCAGATTTGTATGTATGTATCAATATGCATGGTGATGGCTACAACAGTATTAAAAATGGATGGCTGTTGTGTAATGCACCAGAAGAGAAGCAGGCAGAGATTAAAGCAAAATATGGTGCTGTATGGACTCAGGTGGCAGAAATGTTTGCAGACTATGATGAGCATCTGATTTTTGAGTCTATGAATGAAGAGTTCGATGGTGAGACATATGATTTGCCAAAGATTAAGAAAGAATGGTATGACAATATTAACGCATACAACCAGATTTTCGTAGACTCTGTACGTCAGGTAAGCGAAAGCAATGCTAAGAGATGGCTTTTGGTTTGTGGATGGAATACAAATATCGATGCAACCGTAGGTGATTATGGTTTTGTTATGCCAGAAGATACCCATAGAGATGCTTCTGTTGATGAAAACAGAATTATGGTATCCGTACATTACTATGAGCCATGGGGCTATGCAGGTGGTGAAGATGGAAATACCACACAGTGGGGTTCCTTTACAACAAATGCAAAGACTACAGCAGCTACAGCAGAAAATGCTATGGCAAATGCATTTAATAAGTTAAGAGACAAATTCACTTCTAATGGTATTCCGGTTATCGTAGGTGAGTATGGAGCCATTGATAAGACAGAGCATGATGAAGACAGCAATATTTATCGTGAATACTTTAATAAAAAAGTAAATGAAAATTCAGTTCGTGTTGGTGCGATTCCAATGTATTGGGACAATGGTCACAATGGAAAGTATGGTTTTGGTCTTTTCAATCGTAAGTCAGAGACCAAAGAGGTGACACAGCAGAGTATTATTGACGCTATTATGAGTGCTTATAGCAATGATGCGGAATCTGATGCAGTAGACATCTCTTTAGATAAGGAAACATTAGAGGTTACTACAGAAGAAAGAGGACAGCTTACCACTACCTTAACCAAGGAAGACGGTTCTACTGTTGAATCTTTTGATGGTGTAAAATGGACCTGCTCTGATGAAACTATTGCAGTAGTTAGCGATAAGGGTGAGATTAAGGGATTTGATACAGGGGAAGTAGACATTACTGCAACCCTGCCAAATGGAAAATCTGCAGTTTGTAAAGTAACAGTGAAACGTCCGGCAGGTGTAGAGTGTAAATTCTATGCTTCTAACACTGTAAGCTGGTCCGTATCTTCTTCTAATAGTGTTTATCTGGAATCAGGTGTTGCAAAATCATATACTGCAACCTTAGACATGTCAAGGGAGTCTTTGTGCAATATTGGTGCATTCTACCTGAAGGATATTAATATTGAAGGTGGTTTAGCTGATGTATCAGATATTGCAGTTTGTAATATCAATGTTACAGAGTTTACCATTAACGGTGTAAGTATTCCATTGGTATATAATACTAATGTTAATGCATTGACAGAGGATAACGTTATTGATATGGCAATCATCAATAAATGGTTTGGAGAAGACCAGCATGAGATGATTGAAGGTATTGGAGAGGAAGGAGATTCTCGTTCCTTTGAGGGATACGAAGGAGTGACCTTAGATGAAACAAGCAATACAGTAATTGTTAAGTTTGAGACAATTGGCTCTGAAGCACCAGATACAGAACCAACTCCTTCTGCACCTGCAGCAACCGCTACTGTAGTACCAGCTACTAATGCACCGGCTACTACACCAGCAATTCTTCCTACAGAGGCACCTGCAGTTGCTGAAGGAGAAAAGGTTACTGTTGGCAAGACAGAGTACACCGTATCTTCTGCAGCAGATAAGACAGTAGCAATTAGTGCAAATAGCGATAAAAAGGCTACAAAGGTAACTGTACCAGCTACTGTAACCATTAATGGGGAAGAGTATAAGGTAACTACAATCAGCAAGGATGCATATAAGAACAATAAGAAGCTTAAGAGCGTTGTAATCGGAAAGAACGTTAAAGTAATTGAGAAGAATGCATTCAATGGTTGTAAGAATCTGAAGAAGATTGATGTGAAGTCTACTGTATTGAAGAAGGTTGGTAAGAATGCCTTCAAGGGAATTCACAAAAAAGCAACCATTACTGTTCCTAAGAAGAAATTCAAAGCATACAAGAAGCTGTTGAGCAAGAAGGGACAGGCAAAAACTGTTAAGATTAAAAAGAAATAATCCTTTAAAGCATAGTACATATGGATTAGGGATTAAGGATGAGAAGACAGAAATGTGGCCGGTAATCACCGGCTGCATTTCTTGTCTTTACATATATATGATGTAAGGCTCAAAGGATATTTTGTTTCTTACAACATCATATAAAATACATAATGTGAAAGAAAGGAAGTGGAACTGTGAGAAAAAACAGTAAGAAATTATTAGCAATGGCATTATCTGTAGCAATGATAGGAACCACAGCGTTTGCGCCTATGGACAATGTAGCGGTTCATGCAGCAGCACAGGAGGCAGTGGAAAATCCGGTTTCTGAAGAGGGAAGTAGTACCGTATCAGAAGGGGCTATTGCAGCAGATTTAGCAGTATTTGACAATCTGAATTCCGCAGATGTGGAGTCTGCCTTGTCTCCAGGCTGGAATCTGGGTAACACTATGGAAGCAAATACCATGAAGAAGGTAGATGGAGAACCTGCCACCTATCCGGATGAAACAGCATGGAGCAATCCAAAGGTAACAAAGGAAATTTTTGAAGCCGTAAGAGATGCAGGCTTTAAGTCTGTACGTATCCCTGTAAGTTATCTGGCATATGTTGGTGATAAGGAAAGTGGATACAAGATTAATGAAGAGTGGCTGGACAGAGTTGAAGAAGTGGTACGTATGGCATTATCTACCGGTTTGTATGTTAATACCAATGTCCACGGTGATGGCTACTATACCGTAGGAAGCAGCTGGCTGCTTTGTGGTGAGGATGCCGAGAAGCAGGTAGAGATTAAAGAAAAGTATGAAGCGGTATGGACACAGATTGCAGAGCGTTTCGCAGATTGTGATGAGCATCTGATTTTTGAGTCTATGAACGAGGAATTTGATGGAAAAAATGGTACACCAAATGCCAATACAAAAGAAGCTTATCAGAATATTATGGATTATAACCAAATCTTTGTAGATACTGTTCGTAAGAGCGGCGGTAACAATGCTAAGAGATGGCTGATGGTATGTGGATGGAATACCAATATCGACGCAACCTGTGATTATATTGGTACTGGTGAGAACAAATACCGTTTTGAAATGCCAACAGATACCTTATTAGACTCTTCTGTTCCAGAGGGAGAAGGAAGAGTGATGGTAACCTGTCATTACTATTCTCCATGGCAGTTCTGTGGTCAGGAGGATGGCGAATATACCCAGTGGGGTGAATTTGCAGTAGACACTAGCCAGCGCTGGCACGATGGAAACGAAGATTATCTCCTTGACCAGTTTAATAAGCTGGAGGAGCGTTTTACCTCTCAGGGAATTCCGGTATACATTGGAGAGTATGGTGCCATTGATAAAATGAAGGATGATTCTACCAGTGATGCCTACAGAGCATATTTTATGAATCAGCTGTGTCAGGTAAGTAAAGATACTGGATGTATTCCGGTATATTGGGATCAGGGTTACAATGGAAACCATTCCTTCTACTTATTCAACCGTAAAACCTACGAAATAACAAAGCCTACCTTAGTAGAGGCTATTATGGATGTTTATGACGGGGATGACAGCGAAAAGACTGCTGAGGATATTCTTGAGGTATTTGTAACAAAGAGTAGTGCAACGATTTATAAGGATAAGGATGAGACCTTAGACTTAGATACTGTTACATATCCTATGAATATCGAAGATACGATTACATGGACCACCTCAGATGATACTATTGCAAAGGTTAGTGACGAGGGTGTAGTATCCTGTGAAGGCACCGGTACAGTTACTATTACAGCAGCAACCTCTAATGGAAAGACAGCTAGCTGTGAGGTTACTGTTGCATTGAATCCAACAGAGATTGAATTAAATCATACAAGCCTGAGAATTGATTGTGATACTAAAGAAAAGGTTCAGATGGAAGCAACACTTCTTCCATTAGGGGCAGTAGGAGAAGTGGAATGGAGTACTTCAGACCGTGCTATTGCCAGAGTAAATACAGAAGGTATGGTTACTGCTGTAACTCCTGGTGAGTGTACCATTACTGCTACCTTAGAAAATGGAGTGACTGCAACCTGTCAGGTAGAGGTCTATTCTGCATCTGCACCAGCAACAGAAGCACCGTCTCCTTCACCGCAGAGTACTTTTCCTGCACCATCTGGAACCACCACACCTCCGTCTATTATACCAGCTCCGGTTCCAACCGCTGACTCAGCACCAGTGGCAGGAGAAAGTGTAAAGGTAGGTAAGAATACTTATAAGGTAACAGACGGTGAGAAGAAGAGTGTTGCATTTGCTGCTGCAAAGAGCAATGCCAAGTCTGTAACTGTTCCGTCCAGTGTTGTGATTCAGGGAGTGAAGTATAGTGTTACTTCTATTGCTGATGGTGCATTTAAGAATAATAAGAAGCTCACCAGCGTAGTAATCAAGGCAAAGATTACCAATATTGGCAAGCAGGCATTTGCCGGATGTAAGAACTTGAAAAAGATTACAATCCAGTCTGCTGTTTTGAAAAAGGTTGGAGCAAAGGCATTCAAGGGCGTTCATGCTAAGTGTAAAATCTTCGTTCCGGCAAAGAAATATTCTTCCTATAAGAAGCTTTTGACGGGCAAGGGACAAAAAAAATCTGTAAAAATTAAAAAGAAATAGTGACAAATAAAAAAACATGTGTTATAATGCTGACTTGGTTAGATTAATAATCAAGTATGTTTATGAAAATTAAGGAGGAAAATTTCATGTTGAAATCAACAAAGAAACTGATCGCATTAGGTCTTTCAGCAGTTGTTGCTATTTCTGGTGTTCAGATGCCAGCAACTACACAGGCTGCAGAGGCTACAGAGAGCACTACAAAGTACAACGCATATGCAGGTCTTCAGACAAATGGTTCTTATGTATTCCGTAATGCATGGTATGATGTAAACTACGGTATGGGTAAGGATGCATTTGATGATGGTCTTTATGACACAGAGGATTGTAAGTGGGTTGAAGCTACAACTGACGAAGAGAAGGCAGCAGCAGCAGGTCATGTACCAGCAGATGTAACAGATGCTCTTAACTTTGAGCTTTTCGAGGATAAAGAGACTACTGTAACTCTTTCTGTAACAGGTGCAGAATCTAATGGTGGAAAGCTTGACTTCTCTGACTATGCTACTGTTCATGCAGAAGCAGCATCTCCAAACGCATTTAACACATTATTCATCTCTACAGACATCCCTTATGATGTTGCTGAGGTTGTTGATTGTGTAGTTGAGTTTGATGGCGAGCCAATGAATGTACATGATGGTAAGTCTTTATTCGTACCAAGTGAGAAAGAGGATGCGGAAGGAAATCCAGTTCTTGAAATTGAGATTTTGAACAGCTGGCTTGAGGATGATGACGGAAATAAGCTTCTTGCTGCAAATGAAGCATACACAGCACTTCCAACTGAGTCTATCGAGTATACTCTTACATTAAAGAAGAAATCTACAGGTAGCACAGGTACTACAGAAGGTACTGCTACACAGACACCAGCTGCTACAGCTACAGTAGCTCCAACAGCAACAGCTACAAGTGCTGCAGTTGCTACTACTAGCGGTGTAACAACTCCAGCAACAGTTAAGTTAAGCGTTGCTAAGAAGAACAAAAATGTTGTAGTTGCTGCAGGTAAGTCTAAGAGCGTTAAGTTTACAGCTAAGGCTCAGGATCCTGCTACTCAGGCAGCAGTTGTTACAGCTACTGTTAAGGGTAACAAGAAGGTAACTGCTAAGGTTGATGGTTCTAAGGTTAAGATTTCTGCTAAGAAGAAAGCAGTTAAGGGTTCTAAAGCTAAGGTTGTATTAACTTCTACAAATGCTTCTGGTGCTTCTGTTAAGACTACAATCAATGTAGCAGTTCAGAACAAGGCTAAGAAGATTAAGGCTGCTAAGAAGTCTGTAACTATCAAGAAGGGTAAGACAGCTAAGGTTGTAATCAAGGTTACAAAGGCTGAGAACAAGAAAGCAGCTATCACAGATACAGTAAAGGCTACTGTAAAGAAGGTTGCTAAGGTTACTAAGACTCAGGTTAAGAAGGGTAAAGTAATCATCACCTTAAAGGCTAAGAAGAAAGGTTCTGCTAAGCTGAACGTTAAGGTTGGTTCTCAGAAGGCTAAGGTTAACGTTAAGGTTAAATAATTAGCGTAGAGACAACATAATTAGTTTATTAAAAGGCGAATTGAGCATTCAATTCGCCTTTTTTGCTTTATAGAAAAGTTCGTCCTATAAAGCAAAAAGTGCTCCGCAGGATGCGCACCTCGCGGAGAAGAAGTTAATTGCTTTGCAATTCCGCTCGGGCGCGAAAGAGTCGCTTGCGACTCTTTATTCTGTATAAAAAAACATAAATTGACTATTGCTATAGAGTATGTTATGTTGGAGAAAAGAGTTCGGAAGAAAGGAGGGAAGAAGGTATTGTAGCAAGAAAAGCTTAGACAGCAAGAAAGGACTAAGGTAATGTATATGGGTAAAATGAAAAGTAAATCAATGTTGTCGCTATTGGTATCTTTGGCTATGGTATTTTCCATGATGCCATCCGAAGCATTTGCGGCATCACAAGGGAAGCAGAAGGAGTCGGTAGTTATGCAGGAGGATGAGGCCTCTAACATAACACAGAAAAAAGCAACGGATGTATCCGTGAATACCTCTGGTGGTGCAGTGGCAGATTATGTCATTACAGAAGAAGAATTAACGGAGGCTGGTGTGGATTGGAAAGACGCCAGCAAATGTACGATTTATGTAAAAATCAAGTCAGGAAGCAGTATGTCAGTTCTTCAGGCTACCGGTGAGTATGGAGAAGATGTAGAGCTTACAGATGGAAAGATTGCTCCATTAGGAAAAACATCCAGCAAATATTTGGCTGGAAAGGATAATACTCTTGGAAAAAGCGGTAACTTCATTCAGGATAATATCGTAGGAGCCGCAGGAAGTGGTATTTACAAATTTCCAGAAGTAAATTTAAATACTACAGTTAAGGCAAATGCAGTGTCTGGTACTACATGGAGCGATGAACAGAAGGATTACATTACATTGAAGGTACTTCATTGGACAGATGATATTGAATATGAGCTGTTGGGAATCGCATTTAATAATAGTGCTACCTATCCGGCAGATTTTACAGTTCCAAATAATGTAGAATCAGCAACCTTAGATGTAGCAGGAGAATCTCCAAAAAATTTGTTGAAGCTGTCTTTAGACTACATTGACAAAATGGATGGAGCAAAGTATCAGCCGGCTTCTTGGGAGGCTTTTAAGCAGAATATCGCTGCTGCAAAGGCTGTTTACGACAAGTCAGATGCCAGTGAAGAAGAATTAAAAGCAGCTAGAGAGACTTTGGAGGCTGCAAAAGCGAAGCTTCTTTTTGTAGATTCTACAGCGGCAGCGAAGCCTATGCCATTCCGTCAGCTTACCAATGAGCAGGTACTTCAGGAAATGGGAGTTGGTATCAACCTTGGAAATACCTTAGACGGACACTCCAGCTTCACCCCATCGGAAACTGCATGGCAGAGTACAAAGACTACTAAGAAAATTATTAAATCCATGCATGATGCAGGATTTAATACGGTGCGTATCCCTGTTACTTGGGGAAATATGATTGATGAGGAAAATGGCTATCAGTTAAATCCAAACTGGATTTCCAGAGTGCAGGAAATCGTAGATTATTGTGTGTCTCAGGATATGTATGCCATTATCAACATTCATCACGATGGTGCGGAGCAGACCGGCTGGCTCAAGGTAGCAGCAGATGATATTGATGTGGTTTATGAAGAGTTTGAATGTGTTTGGAGGAATATTGCAGAATATTTCAAGGACTATGATGAGCATTTGATTTTTGAGTCTATGAATGAAATCACTTGTATGGAGGGTGATTTAAAGAATAGTGCAGAGGCTGTAAATCAGGATACGCCGGTTATTGTAAACTTGAATCAGATTTTCGTAAATGTGGTTCGTTCCACCGGCTCCAACAATAAGCATAGATGGCTGGCGTCTGTGGCACATTATGCCAATAGTGGAAATCACGAGAAGTTTGTACTTCCAGAGGATTCCTATAACCAGCAGAATGCATTAATGTTTGCGGCACACATTTATAAGCATAGTACCAATACCACATGGACATATGACCAGATTTACGAGGTGGTAGATGGATTAAAGAGAATGGCAGATAAGTTTGATGTGCCAATGTACCTTGGTGAATATGGAACAAGAACCTATGAGCAGGAAGGTACCGCTTCTGGTTATAATGATGTGGCAAGAGCCTATTTCAGCGAAATTGTACATAGAGCTTGTAAGAAGGCAGGCTGTATTCCAGTAGTATGGGATCAGGGTGCCGGCAATAAGGGAGAAAAAGAGACCGGATTATACCATTTTTGGGATAGAACTACCTGTACTTCCTTGTTTAAGACAATTACAGATGCTATGATGCGTGGTTCCTTTGCTGCCTTATCAGAGGCAAATCAAAACTGGGACTTTTCCGATGTACAGGAAGGTGTTGCTGTTACTGCCATGACAGATATTGTACCAAGCGAGGCATCCGTCTCCTTACTTCCGGGAGAGCGCAAACAGCTCAGTGTCCAGACGGCTCCAGCAGGCAGTAACGATGTGGTACTTTGGAGTACAGATGATGACAATGTAGCAACGGTATATAATGGATTGATTCATGGAAAGGGAATCGGAAGTACTACCATTCATGTATATTCCCAGAGTGGTTCTGTCATTAAGAATATTCCGGTTACTGTGAAGGCAAATATTACCGCTGCCTCCGCAACCCGCATTGATACCGACGCAGAAAGCTACGAAATCGTTAAGGGAGAGTCAAAAACCATTCAGACCGCTTTGTTCCCGGCTGAGTCTCAGGATATTTTGACCTATCAGTCCACCAATGAGTCCGTTGCAACAGTAAATGCTGCCGGTAAGGTAGTTGCAGCAGAGGAAGGCAGAGCATTAATTGTAATTACTGCATCCAGTGGTGTAACCAAGGTAGTGCCAATTCTTGTTGTAAATAAAGTTAAGAAGGACGAAATGAATCTGGCAATCCATGCTTTGTATAATGATAGTACCTTGAAATATTATGGTACAGAATTAAGTGATGCTGTAACTGTAAAGGACAATGGTGAGTATACATTAGAGCTGGATTTGGCAGAAGACTTGTCCAAGGATGGAAAAGAAGCAGGCGTTACTGCCTTAAAGAATCTTACTGCAATTTATATCAAGGATTATGATGTAACAAAAGGAACAATCACTTCTTCTAATGTGGCATCAGCAACCATCCAATATAAGAAGGTGGTACTAAATGGAAACAAAGAATTGGAAATCTTGATTCCAGATAGTAAATCTGCCATGAATGGAGAAGTACTTGATTGTGGTGGTGTTATGAATGCATATCATAGCAAACCAATTGTTAGTGATTATTCTGCTTCTGGTACAGTTGCCAACTTTACCTTATCAGAACCAGTAACCAAGATTTCCATTACCTTTACTCTATCTGATTTAGAATGGAAATATGCCGGAGAAGAGGTTGTTGAGGCAACCAAGCTGACAAGTAATGTATCAGGGATTATCTTGGATGGTATCGGAGCAACAGCAGAGGTTGTAGCCAATATTGAACCGGTTACATGTAGTAACAAAATATCTTTTGTGTCTGCTAATAAATCCATTGTCAATGTGGATGTGGTAGGAAAGACTCCAGAGTCAGGAGTGGCAAAAGCAACGATTCAGGCAGTTGGTGGCGGAACTACCACTGTAACTGCATATGCTGATAATGGTGTGAAGGTGGAATATAAGGTATCAGTAGTAGTGCCGGCTACCCCGGTTCCAGCAGTAGATGCGGGCAAGTCCCCATATCAAAAGGGAGACGTAATCGAAAGCGGCAATGGAAAGTATGTTGTAACAGATGCTACCGAAATGACCGTAGAATATAAGGCTCCTACTAAGAAAACAGCTGCTAAAGCAACGGTTAAGAATACTATTAAGGTAACAAAGGATGGTGTGACAGCAACCTATAAGGTCACTTCCATTGGCGCCAAAGCATTTAAAAATTGCAAGAAGTTAAAATCCGTAGTTATCGGAAAAAATGTGAAAAAGATTGGTGCAAATGCATTTAATGGCTGTAAGTCATTGAAAAAGATTCAGATTAAGAGTGCTTCTTTGAAGAAGGTCGGTAAGAATGCCATTAAGGGAATTCATAAGAAGGCAGTTATTACCTGTTCTGCAAAGAAGGTAAAGGCTTACAAGAAGCTCTTTAAGAAAAATACCGGATATAAGAAGAGCATGAAAATTAAGAAAAAATAATCTGGTATAAGAAAAAAGGCTGCGCTCCATAGATTAATTTCTATGGAGTGCAGCTCTTTTTCTATGTTAATTGATGCCAAATTATTAATTCAAAAATGTTATTTTATGAAGAAAGCAAATTATTCTGCAGGAATTGCTTCATAACCCTCTGGAATCTCAATTCCGATTTCCTTGCAGTTTGCTTCATTGTACATCTTAGTTGTAGCTTCTGCATATTCAATCTGCATTTCGCCAGGCTTCTTACCATTTACAAGAATTTCATATGCCATTTCAGCGGTCTTTTCACCAAGGCTGTAGTAATCAATACAAAGAGTAGCAATACCGGCACCACAGATTCCCTGCTCACCGGCAATCATAGGAACCTTTGCAGGAATCAATACATTCTTTACAGTTTCTACGCCTGCTGCCATAACATTATCTGTAGGGATGTAGATAGCATCACATTCGCTGGATGCAGTAGTAACAACTGCCTGAATTTCATTAGAATCAGCAGCGGTATATTCTGCGTACTTGATTCCATCCTCTTCCAGATATTTTTCCATTTCCTTTGCCTGGAAGATAGAGTTTGGCTCAGCGGAGCAGTAAACGATACCTACCTTTTTAGCATCAGGAAGCAATTCTACAATTATATCTTCCTGCTTATCAATAGGTGCCAAATCGGAAGTACCGGTAATGTTTGTGCCAGAAGCTCCAGTCCAATCCTTTGCATTTAATGCAGTAGCATAATCTGTAATAGAAGTTCCTACAACAGGGATAGAATTGGTAGCGGAAGCAGCAGACTGTAGGGAATCTGTTGCGTTTGCCATAATTAAATCTACGTTGGAAGAAACAAAACCATTATTAATGGTAGCGCAGTTTGTTTTCTCTCCCTGTGCGTTTTGTAAATCAAATTCTACCTTGCCTTCACCAAGCTTTTCGGTTAACTTGTCCATGAATCCCTTAGTTGCTGCGTCCAGTGCTTCATGCTCAATTAACTGGCAGATACCGATATGGTAAACCTTGTCTTCGTTGTCGGTCTCCTGAGTGCTTGCAGAAGATGCGTTTTCAGTGGCAGTATCCTTATAGCTGTCAGTACCACATGCAGTCATGCTGCATACAAGAGCGGTAGCAGTTAATAAAGATACCAGTTTTTTAGATAATCTCATAGTAACCTCTTTTCTGCGCTGCATTTTAAATCAGCATCCTTGTGGTTGCAGCGCCAGACACAAAGTGCTGTATGAAAAAGTTAAAAAATGTTCTTTTTCAAGATTGTTTTTTGAGAAATGTTTTTTGAAAAAACACAAAGATATTATAAAGATAAGTGAGAAGAAAGTCAATAAAATCCATGGTTTTGCGTTTTTTTCGTTTCCTTTTGTTATTGGTTTGCACATTTCATTTGCTGTGGTATTATGAGAAGAAGAGAAAATTCATTACAGAAAAAGGAAGTGTTATGATAAGTGCCAGAGAAGAAAGGAAAAGAATTGACAGAAAAAAATACAAAAGAATATTTAGATACTCCATTATGGAACAGCGGACTTCCTATAGAAGAAAGATTGGATTATCTTTTGCAGCAGCTTACCTTAGATGAGAAGTTTGCCTGTCTTACTACAGGATGTCCAGAAATTGAGCGCCTAGGGGTTCCGGCATTTTATGTAGGAGGAGAAGGTGCCCATGGGGTACAGGCGAGACATGACCAGAGCTTTGACCGGGGTGAGCCTCAGCCTACTACTGTATTCCCCAATCCCATTGGTATGAGTGCTACCTGGGATGTGGATTTAATAAAAGAGGCGGGAAGAGTGGTAGGAAACGAAGCCAGAGCCATATATAGCAAGGAGAAACGAGGAGGTCTCTGTCTTTGGGCTCCTACTATTGATATGGAAAGAGACCCTCGCTGGGGACGGACGGAAGAGGCTTATGGAGAGGACCCATATCTAGCTGGAAAAATGTCTTCTGGCTATATAAGGGGACTTCGGGGAGAGGACCCATTTTATCTTCGCTGTGGAGCAACTTTGAAGCATTTTTATGCAAATAATGTGGAGGAGGGACGGACTTGGATTTCCTCTTCCATCGACCCAAGAAATAAGCACGAATATTATCTGGAGCCATTTCGCAGGGCGGTAGTGGAAGGCGGAGCGGAAGGCATTATGACCGCCTATAATGAAATCAACGGGGTGCCGTGCATCGTCAATGATGAGGTGCAAAGGATTGCCAAGGATCAGTGGGGGCTTCATCATGTGGTCTGTGATGGTGGAGATATGAAGCAGACGGTGAACAGCCACCGCTATTTTGGCTCCCATACGGAAACTATTGCTGCGGGATTGAAGGCAGGAATTGACTGCTTTACCGATGATATTAATGATGTTATGGCTGGTGCAAGAGAAGCATTGGAACGTGGTATGATTTCCATAGAGGATATTGACCGGGCTTTGCGCAATCACTTTGGCACCATGATTCGTCTGGGAATATTTGATGATATAGCCAAGAATCCTTATGGAGATATTGGGGAAGAGGAATTAAATACCAAGGAGAACCAGCGAATTGCGTATGAAATGACCAGAGAGTCTGTGGTTCTTTTAAAGAATGAAGAGGTTCTTCCGATGGATGGTTCCAAGGAGATAAAAGGCGAAAAAGTGCTTCCTATCGATGCTTCAAAGGAAAAGGTGGCTGTAATTGGGCCTTGGGCAAATGTCTGGTATAAGGACTGGTATTCAGGGATTCCACCATATCAGGTGACTCCTTGGGAAGGAATTCAAAAACACCAGCCCGACGCAGTATTAGAGACAGGAATCCCACAGATTAAATTAGCATATGGTGATAAATATCTAGGGATTTTGGAGGATGGAAAGACCATTGGACTGGTTTCAGAGGAAAAAGCGGAGACCTTTGAGATTACCTTATGGGATAGGTGTCAGGCAACCCTGCGTAGTATGTCTAAGAATCTGTTTCTGACTACAGAGGACGGAAGAGATGAGGAGGGAAATCTCCGTCAAGGTATTGTAACTGCTTCTAGTGAGGAAGCCTTTGGTTGGTTTGTTAAAGAAGCCTTTCAGGTGAAATGGCAAGGAGAATCCTTCTATGAAACTCTTGCCCAGGGGAAGAGTCTGGAACTTCGTTCCTGGTGTGGGGAGGAGTACTATTTGGATGAAATGCAGCGCCTTCGTGTAAGAGTGGACGAAGAGGCTCCGATGGAGGATGCATCTACGGTAGCACATAAGCCACAGGCAGGAAATGAAGAGGAAGGTTCTGCAGTATTACAGAATTCTTTAGGGAAAAGGAAGGGCGAAGTAGGTGCTTTGCAGGGGAAAGGAATTTCTATGAAGCAGCAAAATATCGTTTCCTTCCGGGTGGTTCTGGTGAAGGATGCCTTGAAAGAAGCAGCAAGGGTGGCAGCAGAGGCAGACAAGGTAATTCTCCTTGGCGGTGCGAACCCTATGATTAACTGCAAGGAAGAGAGAGACCGGACAGATATTGATTTATCTATTTATCAGCAGGAGTTGAATCAGGCGGTTTATAGAGCGAATCCGAAGCTGGCGCTGGTATTGATTAGCAGTATTCCGTTTGCTATAAATTGGGAGAAGGAGCATATTCCAGCCATTGCTATGCTGGCAACTGGAAGTATGGAACTGGGACACGGACTGGCGGATGTATTATTTGGTAAGGCTTCACCAGCGGGACGTCTTAGTATGACCTGGTATAAGGATTTGAGCCAGCTTCCAGAGATGAATGATTATGATATTATCCAGAAGGAAAGGACATATCAGTATTTTCCGGGAGAGGTATTGTATCCCTTTGGACATGGACTGACCTATTCAGAGCTGGAGTACCGGGATTTGAAGGTGGCAGTGAAAGACCGGACGATGCTGGAGGTTTCTCTGGAAATCGTAAATCAGGGAGAGGGTTTTACGGATGAAGTAGTTCAGATTTATATAGCGAAGAAGGCTTCTAAGGTGAAAAGAGCCATTCGCCAGTTGAAAGCCTTTGTCCGGGTGAAGGATTTGCAGCCGGGAGAAAGCTGTGAGGTACATTTTGAAATACCTGTGGCAGATTTACAATATTATGATGTCATTGCCCAGACCATGCTTTTGGAGCCGGGAGAATATGAGATTCAGGCAGGAGCATCTTCAAAGGATATCCGTCTGGTGCAGACAGTTTCTTTGAAGGGAACCCCGAGAGGATACCGCAACGGCAGCAAGGCGGTGGCAGCAGAGTATTATGATGGTTCTGTCAATGCCATTTTGTGGGAAGGACATATGGGCTATACCAGTGTGGGAACACAGAATCCAGAAGAGGCCATGGAGCTGCGATATGAAGAGGTGTCTACGGATTTTCAGCCATTAGAGCTGGTGTTAGATGCGGTTATGACAAAGGGTGCTTCGGTAAAGGTATTTATAGATGGTAAGCTAGCCGGAGAATATACAAAGCATCAATCAGGGCAAGAGTCAGAACTGGTAACAGAAACAGGCTGGGCAGCAGGTGTGGGGGCAGCAGTATCACAGCACCCAGAAGGTTTTAGCTATATCCGGATTCCTGTAAAATCCGATGGAATCTTAGAAAGAGCATGTTTAAAACTGGAATTTTCAGGACAGGTGAAATTATGCAGCTGGAGATTTGAGTAGAAGATGTCAATGAGTAGGGAGAATCCATGATTGAAACGCCAGAAAAGGCAAGCTGGTAGGGAAGGGAAGAAGAAAAGCCCGACTAAAATGTGGGAAGTAGCAAGCTAGTAGGGAAGGGGAGAAGAAAAGTCCGACTAAAATGT
>CAZEFX010000034.1:0-27335 GCA_964511525.1 uncultured Jutongia sp. | reverse complement strand
GAGGAATATTGGTAGCCATACCTACTGCGATACCAGTAGTTCCATTTAATAAAAGGTTTGGCAGGGTAGCAGGAAGTACCAATGGTTCCTTTTCACTTTCATCGAAGTTTGGTCCAAAAGGCACCAGTCCCTTGTCTAAATTCTCCAACATCGTCATAGCACCGGCAGAAAGTCTTGCTTCCGTGTAACGCATAGCAGCAGCGCTGTCACCATCAATGGAACCGAAGTTACCATGACCATCTACTAATGGTACGGAAAGAGAGAAATCCTCTGTCATATGTACCAGAGCATCGTAAATAGAACTGTCACCATGAGGATGATATTTACCCATGGTATCACCAACAATACGTGCGCTTTTTCTATGGGGTTTATCGGGAGCTAGTCCCAGTTCGTTCATAGCATAAAGAATACGACGTTGTACCGGCTTTAAACCATCACGAATATCCGGAAGGGCACGGGAAATAATAACACTTACTGCATAATCACGATAAGAATTTCGCATTTCCTCAGCAAAATCTAATTGAATAATGGATTGATCTTCTGTTTTCATAATTGCCTCCTATTCCTAGATATCTAAAGTAGCATATCTGGCTTCTTCCATAATAAACTGGCGGCGTGGTGGTACATTGCTGCTCATAAGAGTAGTAGTAATATCATCAGCCTCTACCGTATCATCAATGGAAATCTGCGCTAATATACGGGTTTCAGGGTCTAAAGTAGTTTCCCAAAGCTGTTCCGCATCCATTTCACCTAAACCTTTATAACGCTGGATACCTGTGATTTTGTAATCCTTATTTTTACGGAATTTTTCTAGTTCAAAATCATTAAAAACATACTGGGAATATTTTTTCTTTTTTCGTGATTTTGGCTTTTCATCTTCGTCAGAAATTTCCCCTACAGGAGCTGCGCCTTTTTTCACGATTTCATAATCTACCTTATACAATGGTGGGAGCCCCCGGTAAATTTTTCCTTGGTATATCAACTCTGGCATAAAACGATAGAAGAAGGTCAGCAGCAATGTGCTGATATGAGCTCCATCCACGTCGGCATCTGTAAGAATAATAATTTTGTCGTAACGCAGCTTACTAATATCAAATTCATCTCCAATGCCACAGCCAAAAGCGGCAATCATAGATTTAATTTCATTATTTAAAAGAATTTTTTCTAAAGTAGCTTTCTCTACATTAAGAATTTTACCACGTAGAGGAAGGACAGCCTGTGTTTTACGGTTGCGGGCTGTTTTAACCGTACCACCAGCGGAATCACCCTCTACAATATATACTTCGCATTCCTCCGGTTTCTTAGAAGTGCAGGCAGCAAGCTTGCTCTTTGTATCTACGTCGTTCAACTGCTTTAATACGGCAGTACGAGCTTTATCACTTGCTTTGCGGGCGTTATAAGACTTTAAAGAATTATCCAGAATCGCCCGAAGCACCTCCACATTTTTATCAAAGTATCTTTGTACTTCTGTGCTGAAAACATCTTCTACCGCAGTTTTTGCATCAGTATTACCCAGCTTGGTTTTCGTCTGACCTTCAAACTGTGGATCAGGATGTTTTATAGAAATAATTGCTACCAGACCATTACGGATGTCCTTTCCGTCAAAGTTCTCATCCTTGTCCTTTAAAACACCTAGTTCTCTTGCGTATAGATTCATAACACGGGTCAGAGCTGTTTTGAATCCGGTAACCAATGTACCGCCATCTACTACATTGATACGGTTACAGTAAGGATTAATTTGTTCAGAAAAATTATGGGTATATTGGAACGCAACTTCTACTTCAATATCTCCATTTACTCCTTCAATATAGATTGGGGTATCATGAAGAACAGAAGCATCCCGGTTGATATAACCCACGAAGCTTTGGATACCAAATTCTTCCTGATAGGTAATTTCTTCCCCATCCATTTCATTTATAAAATTTAATTTGAGGTTTTTATTTAAGAAAGCAGTTTCTTTTAATTTCTTTTTAATTACTTCTGGTTTAAAAACAATTGTCTCGAAAATTTCTGGATCTGGATAAAAGGTTACCTTGGTTCCTGTATTAGATTTCGCACATTTTCCAACAGCAGGAAGCTGTCCCTTTTCTAATGGTGTGATTGGATGACCGCCATTTTCGTATTCATCCCGGTAAACAAGCCCGTTTCTGCGAACCTCTACAATCATTTTAGTAGACAACGCATTTACAACGGAAGAACCTACACCGTGTAAACCACCGGATACCTTATAAACAGAACTGTTAAATTTACCACCGGCATGAAGAATCGTGTAGACTACACGAACCGTAGGAATTTTTTTTGTAGGATGAATATCCACAGGAACGCCACGTCCATTATCTTCAATACAGATACCGCCATCCCTTTTTAATGTAATATTGATTTCGGAACAAAAGCCGGCAAGCTGTTCATCAATAGCATTGTCGAGAATCTCCCATACCAAATGGTGCAGACCACGGGAACCGGTAGAACCAATGTACATACCAGGACGCTTCCGGACTGCTTCTAACCCCTCCAGAACAACAATCTCTTTACCTGTGTATTCGCTCATAACTTTTAACCTCACTCCTAAAACTTGTTATGCAAATTCAATGAAATATATTATAAGAAAGAATAATACAAAACACACATTCGCTTTTCAAAGATAGCATAAAAAAAATGAAAATGCAATGAAAAGGAATTGTATACATTAACACAACTTATACTTGCGCTGACAGGGAGTTTTTGGTATCATGCAGAATATAAAATTGTTAGGAAGGAAGTAATACCCATGAAAAAGACACCATTTGTAACAAAAGAACAGATTGAAGAAATCGTGAAAACATATCCAACTCCATTTCATATTTATGATGAAAAAGGGATTCGTGAGAATGCTAGAAAGATGAAAGCAGCATTTTCTTGGAACAAAGGCTTTCGTGAATATTTTGCGGTAAAGGCAACTCCCAATCCATTTATACTGAAGGTGCTTCAGGAGGAAGGCTGCGGTGTGGACTGTTCTTCTATGACAGAGTTAATGATGTCAGAAGCTTGTGGTTTCAAAGGTGGAGATATTATGTTTTCTTCCAATGTAACACCGGCAGAAGAGTATGTAAAAGCAAAAGAATTAGGTGCATACATTAACCTGGACGATGCCACTCATGTAGAATTTTTACAGGAATGCGCCGGCATTCCAGAAACCATTTGCTGTCGTTACAATCCGGGTGGAGTATTCCAGATGGGAACGGATATTATGGACAACCCTGGAGATGCAAAATACGGTATGACCAAGGAACAGTTAATTGACACCTTCAATAAACTGAAAAACATGGGTGCGAAACGCTTTGGAATCCATTCCTTCCTTGCCAGCAATACGGTAACCAATGAATATTATCCAACCTTAGCAGGAATTTTATTTGAACTGGCAGTAGAGGTAAAAGAAAAAACTGGTGTAGAGATTGCATTTATTAATCTTTCCGGTGGTGTAGGAATTCCTTATACTCCAGATAAGGAGCCAAATGATATAGCAGTAATTGGTGAAGGCGTTCGTAAGAAATTTGAAGAAATTCTTGTTCCTGCCGGAATGGGCGATGTAGCGATTTTTACAGAGCTGGGTCGCTTTATGCTTGCACCATATGGTGCATTAGTAACCAAAGCCGTTCATGAGAAGCATATATATAAGGAATACATTGGTGTGGATGCATGTGCGGTAAATCTTATGCGTCCGGCAATGTATGGTGCATATCATCACATTACCGTATTAGGAAAAGAAGATGCAGCCTGCGACCATAAATACGATATCACAGGTTCTCTTTGTGAAAACAATGATAAGTTTGCCATTGACCGTATGCTTCCAAAGATTGATAAGGGAGATTATTTATATATTCATGATGCAGGTGCTCATGGATTTGCCATGGGATATAATTATAATGGAAAGCTTCGTTCTGCAGAACTTCTTTTGAAAGAAGATGGAACAGTGGAAATGATTCGTCGTGCAGAAACACCGGCAGATTATTTTGCAACCTTTGATTTCTGTGATATTTTGAAATAAAAAGAAAGATTGGGTGAGCCATGGCAAAGGAGTATTCTATTGATATAATTGGACAGCCTTATTTTGAGGAAAGCAATGACAGATCATTTACTGTTTATTTTTCTGAACCAGAGAATGGCGTAACAGAGGAGACTGGGTTATGTCTTTTGATTGCGGGATTTGGTGGAAATGCAGAATCTAATGTGTATAAAAAGATGCGCTTGGAATTTGCTGATAAGAAAAATTATGTCGTAATACAATGTAATTACTTTGGCTGGGAATTTATGGGGTTTCAGGAATCAGAGCAGATAAATAAGTTAATGATATTAGAGAATTTTTTTGATTCACAGGAAATTTCGTATATAAATGCAGGCCAAATGGAGCTTATTGGCGATATTGTTCGGGTGAAAGAGTTCAATATGGAGGAGTCGAGAGAGTATTTTTGCGAAATGGGACTTTTTCAGGCAATTGATAATTTGAGAGCAATAAAAGTAATTCAAGATATATTAGAATCAAACAATTTGAACTATAATAAAAGAAAAATCATTGCATATGGATTTTCACATGGTGCGTATTTGGCATATCTTTGTAATGCTATGAATCCAGAGTTGTTTTCCGGAATTATAGACAATTCCGCATGGTTATTTCCGAGATATTTAACTGAAATTAGAAAAATTTCAGGAAGGCTAACTCATGAAGAAAGAGAAGATTTATATTGTGAAATGGTTGGTCATATAAAATATCTGGCAACAAATTGGATAGATGATATAGAAATCTATAAATTAGAAAAAATATATTCTCAAATAAATAATAAAGCAAGAATACTTTCTTTTCATGGTGCCAGAGATAATCTTGTTTTCTTGGAAGATAAACAACGTTTTTTGATGATAATAGAAAATGCAATGTTGTTTTCTGTTTATGATGAAAATGTGGATGATGAAATTTTCAAAAAATCAGGACATGGTTTAGGGGCGGATTTTTTAAAACTCTTTTATCATGCAGAAGATAAGTTAGTGGAAAGAAATGAAGAGCCAGAGGAATTGTGGAAATGCCATACATTGTGTAGTGAGAAATATATATACTGTGTTGACTTAGTGGATGGAGTGCCAGAGGTTTCAAGAAAGAAAAAAGAATCATAATTTTTAATGAGTGAAAATTATGATTCTTTTTTTCTTTTTTTCTTTCTTGAAATTTTGTAAAAAAGGGTTAAAGCTTTTCATTTTATTTCCGATACATAATATGAAAGCTATTAATTTATTAAGGAATATTAGGTGGTGATTATTATGAGAATTGATGCTTATAATCAAATTAGTAAGTTGTATCAGACAAATAAGCCAAAGAAGGTTGCTAAGACAAATGCAGCTGTAGCAAAGGAAGAGTATCAGGTTTCTAAGAGCGGTCAGGATTACCAGATTGCAAAGAATGCCATTAGTGAGCTTCCTGAAGTGAGAGAAGAAAAGGTACAGGAGTTAAAGAATGCATTAGCTTCTGGAACATACAATGTTTCCTCACAGGAAATCGCAGAGTCTATGGTAAGCAAGCTTTTTGATTCCGTATTCTAGGCGGAAGGAAATGAGGGTATACATTGGCTAGTTTAATGGAAGAATTAATTGTCGTTCTTGAAAAAGAGAGAGACATTTATCAGAGCTTAATACCTATATCCGAGAAGAAAACGCTGGCATTGGTTAAGAGTGACTTGAAGGCACTGCAAACAGTAACCGATGAAGAACAGCGTTTACTGGATCAGGTATATGCTGCAGATAAGAAAAGAGAACAAATCATTGCCAATATGGGCGTGGTTTTAAATAAGGATCCAAAGGAGTTGGATCTTACCACATTGGCAAAGCTTATGGGCAAACAGCCGGAGGAGAAGAAAAAGTTAAGTCAGCTTCATGATTCCCTTCGTCTGGTGATGAAACGGCTGGTTGCTGTAAATGAAAAGAATAAAGAACTGATTGAAAATTCCCTTGAAATGATAGAGTTCAATATGAATTTTATCCAAAGCACACGGATGTCGCCTGGGAGCAATAATTACAATCGCAATGCATCAACCAATGGCTATGGGGTCGATTTAGGTCCTGGTGCTTTTGATGCAAAACAGTAATTATTTCAAATTAGCAAGGATGCTGGTTTGAACCATTATTTGGTTGCGTAGGTGGTGGACCGTGTATTTTTTAGGTTAAGCATAAATTGACAGAATAGAGTAGGAAAGGCGTGGAAGGACTATGAGTTTATTTACCAGTTTTAATTCGGGTGTATCGGGACTTCATTCTGCTCAGGCAGGATTGAATACCACAGCACATAATCTTTCAAATACAAAGACACCGGGATATACTAGACAGCAAAATATAAATACTGATTCCTATTATCAGACTTTTAAGGTCGGATTAGATGGAAATAAGATGCGGGTTGGTATGGGAACTGCTATATCAGAAGTTCGACAGATTCGTGATCAGTTTTTGGATAGGGAGTATCGTCTGGAGGTAGGAAGATTATCCTTTTATGAGAAATTAGTGGAAACCACAACAGAAATTGAAGATATTTTCGGTGAGACAGAGGGTGTACGCTTTCAGGAAAATCTGGAAGAAATCTGGAATGTAGTTCAAGAGCTGAGTAAGAATCCAGAAGAGATTACCAACCGTGAGCTGTTGGTATCTACGGCAGAGGCATTTTTAGAATCTGCGAAGAATATTTCCACTTCCTTAGAAACTTACCAGATTAGTTTAAACACGGAGATTGAGCAGCAGGTCGAAACTATTAATGAGCTTGGAGAAAAGATTGCTGCGTATAATCTGAAAATTGCGGAGTCAGAAGCCTCTGGCTTGGAAAATGCCAATGATTATCGGGATATCCGTAACCAGCTTATGGATGAATTGGGCAAATGCACTAATTATACATATGGTGAAGACATTAACGGAAATGTGCAGATTTATATTAACAATGCAATATTTGTAGATGGTGCTTTAAGCTTCCATATGGGATGCGAGAAAATTACCAAGAAGGAAGAAAATCCAGACACTGGTCAGATGGAGATTACGGAAATCTCAGATATGTATAAAGTAGTCTGGCTGGACAATGGTTTTGGAGATGCCTATTCTGTAACAGAAGCATATTCCAGTGCGAAAAAGACAGATGTAGGCTCTTTGTTAGGTATCTTAACTGCCAGAGGAAACGAGGTGGCCAATTATAAAGATATTCCGGTAGAGCCTCAAAGAGAAGATTATCTGGACGACGATGGTAATTTAGACGAAACAGCATATAAAATTGCGTTAAATAAATTTGAAGATGATTTAAAGGTATATAACGATACTACAGGAAATTCTATTATTACTAAGATTCAGGCACAGTTTGATTTATTAGTACATGGAATTATAGAAACCATTAATAATGCATTTAGTCCTTTGATTGACGCAGATTTAACTGGTGTCAGCGGTACTAATGCAGACGGAGATACCGTGAACTTAGATGGAAATTATCAGATTCTGGATGTAATCAATTGTGCAGTGGGTACTGATGATGCGGAAACAATTGGGACAGAAGTGTTCTGCAGAAGCCAGATTGATCGTTATGAGGTGCTTACATTAGATCATCAGGTATATAAAACAGACGAAAATGGAAACCAGATAGGTCTGGCGCAGGAAAATGCAGATGGTACATACAGCTTATATGTGTATAATCCTGAAGATGTAAAGGATATTGACACCATGTATACTCTTCAAAGTTTGGAGATTAATCCAAAGCTTACCGCAGATTATTCCCTGCTTCCGGTAATGGCAAATCCAGAAAGAGGATTAACGGGAGCTTATGATATGGATTTGTTTTTAAATCTATCTGCCAAGTGGGATGAAGACTTTGCTGTTTTGGATCCAAACACCTTAGCTTCCTATAATTTTGATGATTATTATACAAATCTTATCGGTGATTTAGGTACACAGGGAAGTGTTTGGAGAAATATGGAGGAGCATCAGACCTCCTTGTCAGAAAGTATTGAAGACAAGAGACAGCAGATAGCAGGCGTTTCTACGGACGAAGAATTGGTAACTCTTTTGAAATATCAGCATGCGTACAATGCAGCGTCCAGATACATTACCACCATAGATTCTATGTTGGAGCATCTGATTGAAAGATTGGGTTAATTATAGTAAATAAATAGACATAGAGATTTAAATTTGAAAAGATACAGAATGGAGGAATAATATGCCATCATCATTTTATGGATTAAATATAGCGGCATCTGGTATGTCTACCTATTATACAGGATTAAATACTACAGGGCATAATATATCCAATGCCAAGACAGAAGGCTACAGCAGACAGACTGTAGAGCAGAGAGCAAAAGAAGCCCTTTCTTTTAAAACTTCCTATGGTATGGTAGGCGGTGGTGTAGAAGCCTATGATATTACTAGTAGCAGAGATGTATATTATGATTATAAATATCGCAAAAGTAATTCCGTATATGGAAGATATGATACCTTATCTCATTATATGAGAAATGTAGAAGAAAATTTATATTCTATTGATGCAAGTTCTGGTGGTATCAGCAATTCTTTGGATTCTTTCTTTAAGAGTCTTAGTGCTCTTACAGAGAATGTACCGGATACTACGATACGTTCTCAGGTGACGGGATATGCCAACAGTATGATGGCATTTACACAGGAGGTTGCGGATAGCTTACGACAGTCTCAGATGGAGTTAAATACAGAGATTGACAGTACAGTGGATGAAATTAATGCTTATGCAAAGGAAATTGCAGCATTAACAAAGCAGATTAACACCTTGGAAGTATATGGTTCCAAGGCGAATGATCTTCGTGACCAGAGAGCAAAGGTAGTAGATCATTTATCTATGTTAATTGATGTAGAAGTAGTTGAGCAGGCTCCGGCAGATGGGAATGGTATTAATCAGTATCTTGTGTTTGTAGGTGGAGGAACCTTAGTAGATAGCAATAATTATAATCAGATTGAAATCATCACTAAGACTACAAAAGACAATCAGAATGATGCGGAAGGCTTATATGAGCTTCGGTGGAGCTATGGACAGGAGTTTAATATTCGTAATGTCAATATGGGTGGTGTTTTACAAGGATTATTTGAATTACGTGACGGAAATAACGAAGAGAACTTTAGAGCTACCTTATCTGGATATAATGCAAGCAATGACAAATACGATGGAAAGTCTACAATTACATTGGTAACGGATGGGAAAAGTAGTGCAAATGCTGCGAACTTATCTAAATTAAATATTCCGGAAAGTGATGGATTAATTGATATTTCTAACTATGAATATCAGTATGAATCCTTTGAAGTGACAGTGGCAGCGGACGGAACTTATACCTATACCTTTGTTTTAAAGGATGAATTGACACAGGGAAAAGTGGACCATTTACAGATTGCATTGGATAAGGGGAAGACTACATCTAGCATTGGTGATGAAATTGCTTTTCGAGGAATTCCATACTATATGGCTCAGTTAAATGAGTTTGTGCGGGTTCTGTCTGCAAACTTTAATGAGGTTCAAAATGCAGGATACGATTTATATGGAAATAAGGGAGTTGACCTGTTCGTAGCAGAGGGTGTTGCTAGTGGTGAGCAGTTTAATATGACAGAGTTCCTATATAATAAAGAGGATGGATACTATTATTTGAATGGCTGTAAAGTATTAGATGCTACAGGACAGGCAAAATATGCAGCAGATGGCTATACCTTAGAAGCTGTTGCAGGAGAAGCAGATTATTATATGGTGAAGGATGCCCAAGGAAATGAAATTGAAAAGGTATATGTACCACAGGATGACAGTAATATTTTTACCTTTACTTCTTATACTACTTCTGGAGCTCCTACTTCATACTATAATATGACAGCATTACATGCTACAGTTTCCGATGCATTGATGGAAGATGGAAAAATGTTGGCTAGTGCAGGTATTCCAAATTCCGGAGTATCAGAGGGGACGAATTTAGAGAAAATGACAGCCCTTCGTGAGGATAAGACAATGTTTAAGCAGGGTGCGCCCGGTTCTTTCCTGACCGTAGTAGTTGCTACTGTAGGTGTAGATGAAGACAAGCTGTTAAATGCCATGGAGAATTCTAAAAATATTTTGGATGCAGTAGATAACCGTAGATTGTCCAAATCAGGAGTTGATGAGGATGAGGAAGGACAGAATCTGATACAGTATCAGAGCCTTTTAAATTACCAGTATCGTGTGATTTCTGTTATGAATGAGGTTTTGGATAAATTGATTAATGGTACTGCCATATAAGTAAGATAGACAGGAGGAAGAGGTTATGCGAGTAACGAATTCTATGATTTCCAATAGTGCAAGAAGTCATATCATGAATGCAAAAAGTAAATTATTGATGTATGAGGAGCAGTACACTACAGAAAAGAAGATTCAGAGACCTTCTGACGATCCTACTGTGGCAGTACGTTCTTTGAAATACCGTAGTTCTATGGCACAGATTACCCAGTACGTGGAGAAAAACGTGCAGGATGCTATGGCATGGATGGATGTTACAGAGTCAGCAATGAAAAATGTCAACTCCATTCTGATAAATATGAAAGGGTATCTGGATCAGGGTGCCAATGATTATCTGGCCATGGACGAAAGAAATGCTATATTATCTACTCTGGATCAGTATGTTTCTTCTGTCTTTGAAGATGAAGCTAATGCTGATTATTCCGGACGTTATGTTTTTACTGGTTACCGTACAGATACTTCTTTGATTTTTGGAAAGGAAACAAAAAATCTTTCCTACGAAATTATAGAAAATTTCCAGTATAGTGATGTGGAGAGTGTTAATGTAATTACTGGTGGTGCTGTTTATGATGAGGCTATTACCGATGGTCAGGACTATATCGATATGGCACCAAGTAAGGACGGGGTATATCGTCTTCAGTTAGCATATCGGGATTGTTCTAATTCTGGCTTGCAGGCGGATGGTTCTACACCAACTGGAACAAAGGAAGATTATGTAAGCTTTACCATGAGCTATAAGGATGCTTCCGGAGCCGTTCAGACAAATGAAGTGACGGCTGTTACCAGAGCCTCCGGGGATGATAATGCATATAAAATCGGGGATGATGAGATTGTTTATATGTATGATACAGGGGAGATATACATGGGTAAGAATGTATATGATTCCATTCAGCAGAAAGAAGCAGCAATTTCGGTTTCTTATTGTAAAACGGAATTTACCGAAAAGGATATTCGTCCAGAGATGTATTTTGAATGCTCCAGCTATGATTCCATTTCTAAGAAAACGGTAGAATATGCAGAACCAAGTGAACAGAATATTAATTATGAGATTAACTTTAGTCAGACTATGACGGTAAATACCCAGGGAAAAGATGCCATTAGTACGGACATTTACCGTGCAATTGATTATTTGAGAAAAACTATCGAGGAAGTGGATGATGTAGAAAACCGTATTGCAGATGTGGAGAAAAAGATTGCAAATTCCACAGACAAGGATGAGATTGAAACCTTAACCCAGCTGCAGGAAACGTTAACTACAGAGCGTTCTCTTCGTGTTACCATTATGACAGAAGCCTTTGGAAAAGGTCTTACCATGGTAGATAATGCTCAGGAAACATTAAATGTAGCGGTAGCCCGTCTGGGTACTCGTTATAACCGTCTGGAGTTGACCTATAACAAGTTGTCTGAGCAGAAGGTGGATACAGAAGAAGCATTATCCAATAATGAAGATGTGGATTTAGCAGATGCTTACATTAATTTGACGCAGGCAGATAATTTATATCAGTATTCCTTGTCGTCTACCTCTAAAATACTAGGAAACTCCTTGTTAGATTATATTTAATATAATAGACGTTTTGGGGTTGCTTCAGAGAATGATGAGTAAAATATAGCAATTTTAATAATGTTATCATTGTAATCCAGTGATAATGTTATAAAAAAGGCAGAAATGGGGGCAGTTATGCAGATAGAAACCAAATATTTTGGACAAATTAATATAGGAGAAGATAAGATTCTACATTTTGAAAACGGCTTATTTGGGTTTGAAGAATACAAGGACTATACCATTCTTTATGATTCAGAGGCTGAAAAAGGTGCACTCTTTTCTTGGCTGCAGAGTACAACAGAAAAGAGTCTGGCGTTTCCAGTGGTAAATCCTCTTCGGGTAAAGGAAGATTATGACCCTATTGTAGAGGATGCATTGTTAGAGGGGCTTGGTGAGTTTGCAGAAGACGATATGCTGGTGCTTTTGCTGGCTACGGTTCCAGCGGATGTAAAGAAAGCTTCTGTTAATATGAAGGCGCCTTTAGTTATTAACGCCGGAACCAGAAAAGGGGTTCAGATTATTGCAGAAAATTCAGATTATGAGATAAAACATTATCTGATGAAGGAAGAGTAGGAGGGATGATATGCTGGCTTTAGCGCGAAAGGTAAATGAATCAATTATGCTGGGAAGTGATATTGAAGTCACTTTACTAGAAATTAAAGGAGATCAGGTGAAGCTTGGCATCAGCGCTCCGAAATCGGTACCAATTTATCGAAAAGAAATTTATCTTCAGATACAGGAAGAAAATAAACAAGCGGTGCAGGATGTGGATATGGCAGCCATGCAGCAGATTTTTGGAAAGAAAGAGTAAATTATTTGACGTAGATGTCGATATAATAAACAGATAGGTAGTAACTTTATGCAATTTTTACACATGGAGGTGCATAGTATGCAGATTGATGGAATTCGTAGTGTCAAAGGAAACATGGATGGAGATTTTGACGCAGTCAATGTTGTTGAGAAAGCAGTTAATAGTCCCACAGCTGCAAATGCTCTGAAACAGGCGCAGTCAGTTGGCGGTGATGAAGGAAAGCAAGAAGAAAAGGAAGGAAAGGTACCATCTAAGAACACGGTTGATTCTGTTATGTCAGAAGCAAAACAAAAAATGCGTATGACGAAGACAAGATGTGAATACTCTTATGATGAATCGACAAAGAGAGTGTCTATCAGTGTGTTTGATAAGGATACAGATGAATTGATTCGGGAAGTTCCACCAGAGAAGTCCTTAGAAATGCTTCAGAAGATGTGGGAGCTTGCAGGTATTATGGTAGATGAAAAACGATAGGGTAAGTACTATGGATAAATAGTACTAAGAAAGGATGAGAATTATGGCTATTCGATTATCAGGTCTTGCATCAGGTATGGACACCGAATCTATTGTTAGTGCCTTGATGGAAGCTCAAAAGTATAAGAAAACTAAGGTAGAGAATAAAAAGACAAAGCTAGAGTGGAAACAGAAGGAATGGTCTGGATTAAATACGAAATTGTATAATTTTTATAAGGACTATGCCAGTAAGCAACGTTTTGAAAGCAATTATCAAACAAAGAAAGCCTCTTCCTCTGACACCTCTAAGGTGACAGCAAAGGCATCTTCCGGAGCTGCAAAGGGCTCCTATGCTGTAAAGGTAACCAAGCTAGCTGCTTCGCAGTTTGTAACAGGTGCAAAGATTCCTCAATATACTACTACGGATTCAGACGGAAAAACTGTGACCAAGGATGTAACATCCTCTACA
Organism: uncultured Jutongia sp.; assembly: GCA_964511525.1. Taxonomy (GTDB): domain Bacteria; phylum Bacillota; class Clostridia; order Lachnospirales; family Lachnospiraceae; genus Jutongia. The sequence continues at coordinate 13,801 of CAZEFX010000034.1, read as the reverse complement.
AAGCTTGCAGATCTGGGATTTACTACAGATGGTTCTTCTCAGATTCAGGTAAAAACAGCAGATAAGACAGTTTCTTTAAATGTTGATGAGAATACCACAATAAGTGATTTTGTTACAAATCTTCAAAATGCAGGTTTAAATGCGTCCTTTGATGAGAAACAGGGAAGATTTTTTATTAGTGCCAAAGAGAGTGGTAAGGACAGTAAGTTCACTATTACCTCTAACACTTTGGATGTAACCCAGACTAATGCTCAGGATGCATTGAAGGCTGCTATGAATTATGAGGCATTGTCATCTTCCCAGAAGTTATCTGTTCTTAGTGTGTTAAGTGATTTGCAGAATAGCACAGAGGCAGATAAAAATGCTACAGCAGTTACTAAGTTGAAGGAAATTTCTGATGCCACGGCTGAAACCGTAGCAAAAGAGTTTTATACAGAACAGAAAAAGACAGAATTAACAGAAAAGTATCTGGGTGCTGATGGTAAAACATTGACAGAAGCGGGGAAAAAAGCGCTAGAAGATGCTGGAAAAGATAATGATACTTTGACAGATGATGACAGAGTAAAATTATTAGAGAAAATGGTGACTTCTGAGTCTTCTAGTTATGTAACATCTGAGGAAGGAAAGCAGTTGGTTGAAGCTGCTGTAGAAAATGGTCTGACAGATACAGATGGTTCTACTTTGATTAAAAGCAAAGTAGATAGAGATCTTGCTATTCAGAATGCAGTAGATGCTTATGCAAATGCGGTGGCAGGCGGTGTAACAGCAGAATCAGCAGATACTTCTGCTTTAAAGAAGTTAGGCTTAGGTCAGATTGATGGAAGTGCTGTATCAGAAACCAGTGCAGGGGAAGGAATGGTTGTAATTGCTGCAGAGGATTCTGTGGTTCAGGTAAATGGAGCTACCTTGACTAGTAGCAGTACTACATTAGAAGTGAATGGTTTAACCTTAGAACTTATTGGTGAAACTGATGAAGAAGTAAAGATTACTGTTTCAGATGATAATTCTGCAGTATATGACTCTATTAAGGAATTTATTAATGAGTATAATTCAGTTTTGGCTGATTTAAATGAGTATTATCATGCAGAATCTGCAAGAGATTATAATATGCTTACGGATGAAGAGAAAGAAGCTATGTCAGATGAAGAGGTGGAAAAATGGGAAGATAAAATCAAGGGCTCCCTTCTTCGTCGTGATTCTACCCTAGGAAGCATTATTGATACTATGCGTAGCGTAATGACGGGGACTACCATTACAGCATCCAATGGCAAGAGTTATTCCTTAGCAAATTTGGGTATTACAACAGGCACAGACTATAAGGAATATGGTCTGCTACATATTAAAGGTGATGAGGATGATACGGAATATGCAGATGATGCTAATGTATTGCAGAATCTTTTAAATGAAGATCCGGATGTGGTAGCAGAGGTGCTTTCTGGTATTTCAACTAAGTTATATGAGAGCTTAAATAAAAAGATGTCTTCTACCAGATTAAGCAGTGCTTTGACCTTCTATAATGACAAGGAAATGAATTCCCAGTTATCTGATTATAAGAAGGACATTTTGGATTGGGAGGATAAGCTGGCTGATTTGGAGGAAAGATATTATAAACAGTTTACAGCCATGGAAACTGCTATGTCTAAGCTGAATTCTCAGCAGAATTTATTTATGAATTATCTATAATTATTTGGTTTAATGAAGATAAGTTGAAAGAGAAAGGTAGATAACCTTTCTCTTTCAATTATAGAATGAACTATAATATCGTTATGGAGGGAGAGTATGGCAACATATAATAATGCAGCAAAATTGTATCAAAAAAATTCAGTAGAAACAGCATCACCGGCAAAGCTTACTTTGATGCTGTATGATGGTGCGGTAAGATTTTGTAATAAGGCAATGGAAGCTATAGAAGAAGGAAATATAGAGGAAGCTCATAAGAATATTGTAAAGGCAGAAAATATTATTGTAGAGTTTCGGGTGACTTTGGATATGAAATATCCTATTGCGAAAGAATTTGATGATGTTTATGATTATATTTATCGTCGTTTGGTAGAAGCAAATATGCGTAAGGATAAGGAAGTGTTAGAAGAAGCCTTAGGGCATATTAAGACCATGAGAGAAACTTGGAAAGAGGTCATGCGAATTAATAAAGTAGGCTGATTTTGACTGGAAGGTTAAATGTGGTATTCAGAAAAGAGATGGAGTGGCTATGGAAAATTCGATGAGTGTTTATATTAATGCTTTAAAGGATTCCTTATCTAGAAAACTTAGTGTGGTAAAAGCTCTGTTGCAATTAACAAGGGAACAGGAAGAATTATTAAAGCAAGAGAACTTAGATATGGAATGCTTTAATTCCATTCTTACAGAAAAGGATAGGTTGTTAAGAGAATTGTCAGAATTAGATAAAGGGTTTGATGCTCTTTTTGCTAAGTGTGATAATGAGTTAAAGGAGAAAAAGTACTTATATCAGTCTCAAATACTGGAAATGCAAAATCTGATTCGAAGCATTACAGATTGTGGGATACAGGTGGAAGGCTTGGAGAAGAAAAATAAGGAGCAATTTCAACAGTATTTGTCGGGAGCTCGGAAAGAGATAAAATCCTTCAAGGTGAGTAATAAGACTGCATCATCCTATTATCAAAATATGGCAAACCAGCATAGAGAGTGGCAGTCCTACTTTTTAGATCAAAAAAAATAGATAAAAAATTAAAAAAAGGGTTAAGTATCTCGGAAATACTCCGATATATATAACAAGTAAATCAATACTTAAACATTTGAATCAAGTGTACGGACGAGATTCAAAGGAAACTATTTATTTATCACCAATGGCATGGATGCCATTGTAATTTCAAGGAGGAATTATTATGATAGTACAGCACAACATGACCGCGTTAAACGCAAACAGACAGTTAGGTATCACAAACAAGGCACTTTCTAAGACAACTGAGAAGTTATCTTCTGGTTACAGAGTTAACCGTGCAGCAGATGATGCAGCAGGTCTTTCTATTTCTGAGAAGATGCGTAGCCAGATTCGTGGTTTAAATCAGGCTTCTAGAAATGCACAGGATGGTCAGTCATTGATTCAGACTGCTGAAGGTGCTTTAGGTGAGATTCATTCTGTAATCCAGAGAATGAGAGAGCTTACAGTACAGGCTTCTAACGATACTAACGTATCTGCAGACCGTAAGGCTATCTCTCTTGAGCTTGCTGCTCTTTCTTCTGAGATTGATCGTATCGCTTCTCAGACAGAGTTCAACACAATGAAGCTTCTTAATGATACATTCAAGGATAAAGAGCTTCAGGTTGGTGCTAATGCTAAGCAGACAATTAAGTTCAGTATTAGTGGAATGTCATCAACTAAGTTAGGTATTACTGCTGCAGCGATTGCAGGTGTTGTTTCTAATGGAAAGGCAACAACTATTTCTCCACTGATCTCTACTGTAAACAAGGCATTGTCTTTAGTTTCACAGCAGCGTTCTAAGTTGGGTGCTTTACAGAACAGATTAGACCATACTATGGCAAATGCTGATAACATGGCTGAGAATTTACAGGCTTCTGAAAGCAAGATTCGTGATACAGACATGGCTTCTACAATGGTACAGTTCTCTGCATCTAGTATCATTCAGCAGGCAGGTCAGTCTATGTTGGCTCAGGCTAATCAGTCTACACAGGGTGTACTTTCCTTACTTCAGTAATTTAAGTAAAGTATTCTCACGGATGGGGTTGACCATTGGTCAGCCCCATTTTTTTGAAATTATTTTATGTGAAAATAAGTGAAAGAAAAAGAGGGAACAAGGATGAGTCAGGAAAAAAAGTTTGTATTAGAGGTATTGCATAAGATTGAACAGAATATGGAGTTGTTTTATCAACAGAAAGATGCTCAGGCATTAGGAGAGTTTCAGCAAATTTTAGGAATGATAATGAATATGGTAGAGGCGCTGTTTTCCTATCGTGATGCCAATGATGGCTTTGATTTAGATGAAGAGAAGATAAAAGATGCTTTGACAGAAGCGATGACAGCGTTAGAAAGTAAGGATTATGTGTTATTAGCAGATGTGATTCAGTATGAATTTGTGGAATATGTACAGGAATTAACAGAAATGATGGAATAGAGATGGGGAAGGTTAATATGAAAGTTCTAGATGCAAATTGGGAGATATTGCAGAAACGTTATTCGGGAATAGCAGAATCTATCCAGAAAGAAGAAAAGTGTAAAATTGAGATAGAAAGTGTGGAAACAAAAGAGGAAGCCCATGCGTTAGTTGTGAACAAAGAAGGAGAAAAGGTACGCCTAAATAGTGCCTATCGTCCTTTGCAGGAAGCTACCAGATGGGCAGAACAATATGAATTCCAGAATATAGATATTAATGTTTTGATGTTTGGGTTAGGAAATGGAATCTTTGTTAGGGAATTATTAAATCGTTTGTCAGAAGGCAGACATTTATTTATTGTAGAACCTTGCAAAGAGCTTTTTTCCTTTGTATTGGAAAAAGAAGATATTTCAGATATTCTAGAAGATAAAAGACTGCACCTGTATGTGGGTAGTGAGTACGAAGAAGACATGAAGGATGAAGCAGGAGATGTGGTAAATTGGGATAATTTATCTACACAGATTCGTTGTGAGCATCCGGGATATCAGAAGTTATTTCATGAGGAATATCATCATTTCTGGGATGTGGTAGACCGTATTAATAACGTAGTGGTTACAAAGGCGAACACCAATGCTTATTTTGCCTATCAGGCGGTGGATAATGTTTTATATAATTTATCCTTTGTAAAATCGAGTAATTACATTACAGAATTAATTGGGGAAATTTCGGAGGATATTCCTGCGGTAATTGTTTCTGCAGGACCTTCTTTGGATAAAAATGTAGAAGAATTAAAAAGAATGAAGGGGCGTGCGTTCATTATTGCAACGGACACGGCAGTACGGGTTCTGGAGGACAGGGGACTTCCGTATGATTGTATTGTAACAGTAGATCCAGCAAAGCCGGCATGGTATTTGAAGGATTATTCGGGATGCTATGACAAACCGTTGTTCTTATGTGCAGAAGCCCAGAAAGAAATTACAGAGTTTCACACTGGCCGGAAGATATGGTTGCCAGATTCTGTATATTTATCCTCTATATATGAGAAGTATGGATACTATTCACCAACATATAAAAGCGGTGGCTCTGTAGCAACCAGTGCTTTTTCTGTGGCAGAGATGCTTGGATTAAAAAATATTGTTTTAATTGGACAGGATCTTGCTTTTATGGGAGAAAGTACCCATGCAGGTGGACACGAAGATCATATTATGAATGAAGAAGAAGGCATTTGCATGATTGATGGAGTCTACGGAGAACAGGTACGTTCCAGACGGGACTGGGTATATTATTTGCAGTGGTTTGAAGAAATGATACAGGCACATCCGGAATTAAATGTAATTGATGCTACCGAAGGAGGTGCGTTGATTCATGGTTCTAAGGTGATGAGATTATCAGAGGTAATTGAGGAATATTGTAAGGAAGAGTTTTCTTTTGCAGATTTCATGGAGAGCTTACCGGGAACCTTTGAAGTAAATGATTATGAACCGATAGAAAAAGAGATTATAGGATTAGAAAAAGGTTTTCGGAATATTATATACAAGGCAAAGGAAGGGCTGAAAGTTACAGATGAATTTATTCAAAAGGCGTATTCCTTAAGTGATAAACGTCATGATCGATTAATAAAAGAGATTAGAAAGGCGAATAATTATATCTGGCGTCAACCAGGCTATGAATTAGTAGATACCTATTCTGCGGATATGGCAGTGGGAGAGTTAAAAGATATTAATTGTATCACAGGTGATCCGGTACAGGATGAGATTAATTCTGTCAAAAGTGCAAAGCTGCTTTATGAGGGATTTATTGAGGCTGCAGAGCAGTTGCAAAAGCTGCTGGTAAAGGATGAGGGATAGAAACGCATGTTTTAGAAAGGGATACAATGGAAATAGATAGAAAAGATACGTTTTTAATTCTACAGGGAGAAAATCAATATGGTGTGCTAGCGGCATTAATGAAGGAGTTTAAACAATATTTAGAAAAAAAATTTTGTTATACAGTAAAATGCATTGATTGCACTCAGGAACAGGGAATGCAGTTAATGCTAGAGGAACTGTTGAAAGAACCGAAATATGTCCTTTGTGTGGAGGGATTAGGTTTTGAGTTAAAGCTAGAGGATGGTAGATACCTGATGCAGGTTTTAACAGAGGAATTTCAGATTCCTATCTTTGGTTGGATTGTGGATTCTTCTTTTCATCATAATACACGGTTGCGTTCTATGGGGAAGAAAATGAAGGTTGCCTTTGTAGATGGAAATGAAACCCGGCATGCCAGAGAAGAATATGGAATTACTGCGTATACCATTCATCATTTTGGGATTGGAACAGACAAACGCCATACCATGGAGGAAAGAGAGATTGATTTGTTTTTTCCCTGTAGTTGTCAGATGTTTTCTCAATTTGAACAGGAAATGCTGTCTATGGTGTTAGATTCTTTTGATCAATCATTAATTAAAAAAACAGCAGAATATATGCTAGAGGATGATACTTTATTGAATTGGGATGCATTACAAAGAGCATTGGAGTATTTTCAGGTTGATGTTTCTGATGCAGATGTTGATGAAGAGCTGAAAATTGTGGAATGCTGGGCAGATAATTACTATCGTATAAAAAGAAGAGAGGAATGCATTTTAAAGCTATTACAAATAGGAGTAACTCTTACGGTATGTGGCAGAGGCTGGAAGGAATTTAAAGAAGAGTTTGATGTAAAGAATCAAATAGTAGTTTTAAGCGAGAATATGTCCTATGATCAGGTGCTTTCTGTTATGGGGCGGGCAAAAATGGTTTTAAATATTTGTCCATCCTATAAAGAAGGGTTACATGAACGAGTATGTACTTCTATGCTTCAGGGGGCAGTTTGTTTAACGGATTCTACAGAATATATGGAGCAGCATTTTGTTCATGGAAAAAATATTTTATTTTATGATTGGACTAACATGGAGAAAACATTAGTGGAAGCAGTGGATTGTCTGGAAAATCAAGAGAAACTACAACAGATAGCGGATGAAGCGTATCTGATTGCAAATGGGAATTTGACTGTGGAGAATTTTACAAAGCAAGTGTTTGAAGCTTTAAGGGATGTATAATAAAAATGTAATATAGCGTATGTTAGAAATATTGATTAAATAGCACTATTTTTAGCATACGTTCTATTTTTATGGTAAAATGTTTAAAAGGCTGATTGTTTTAGCAGAAAATGTCGATATTTATTATAGTGATTTTATATGAAGCAATAGTAGAGGAGGATACAAACCCATGTTAAACGGAAAGACAATATTAATTACCGGAGGAACTGGTTCTTTCGGAAAGAAATTTTTAGAGATGATTTTTGAGAAGTATGAGCCAAAGAAGATTATTATTTACTCTCGAGACGAGTTTAAACAGAGTGTAATGCAGAGTGAATATAGGGATAAGGTGGATATGTCCCGAGTTCGATTCTTTATTGGTGATGTTCGGGACAGAGATCGTCTCTTTCGTGCGTTTGAAGGGGTTGATTATGTTATTCATGCAGCAGCCATGAAGCAGGTGCCAACTTGTGAATACAATCCCATGGAGGCAATCAAGACCAATATTCATGGAGCACAGAATGTAATAGATGCGGCATTGGACAAAGGGGTAAAAAAGGTGGTAGCTTTGTCTACAGATAAGGCGGTGAATCCCATTAATCTGTATGGTGGTACAAAGCTAGTATCAGATAAGCTGTTTATTGCAGCAAATGCATATAGTGGAGATAACGGTACCGTCTTTTCTGTGGTTCGTTATGGAAATGTGGCAGGAAGCCGTGGTTCCGTGATTCCAATCTGGCAGAATCTCATTGATCAGGGAAAGACAACCTTAGGGGTTACAGATATGCGTATGACTCGTTTCTGGATTACTCTCCGTCAGGGCGTAGAATTAGTTTTTAAGGCAATGGAAGAGTCCCGTGGTGGTGAGACATTTATTTCAAAAATACCATCGTTCCATATCGGTGATTTGGCAAAGGCAATGCTGCCGGAATGTGAGATTGATGAGTTTGGTATTCGTGAGGGAGAGAAGCTTCATGAGGTTATGGTAACAAAGGATGATTCCAGAAATACTTACGAATATGAAAATCATTATATCGTTTATCCGGAGTATACCTGGCATAATGATAGTGACATTATTCCAGGTGGTAAGAAGGTAGTGGATGGATTTGAATATAATTCAGGAACTAATACCCAGTGGCTGGATGTAGAAGGCTTGCAGGAAGCGTTAAAATATATGTAAGAGGTATTAGGCTGATAACAGTAGTAACAGGATGAGAGGATAACAGAGATGGAAATGGAACAAATCCGAGAATTAAGTAGTTTACTGAGAGAACTTTCAGGTAATATAATCAGAATTTGTCATTATTTCAAAAAACAGCAGATTTATGGTGGTACCATGGCTGGAAAAGAATTATGGCAGGATATAGCGGAAGTAGTGGAGTTATTGTCTGCCCATTTGGATGCAATTAATGGGGAAGAACCAATTGCAGACATGGAAGGGATTCTCTATATTCTTCAAAACCTACAGGAAGCACAGGAAAGTGGGGATTATGTTCTGTTATCTGATTTATATGAACTTCAGCTGCTACCTCTTTTGACTACCATACAGGAACGGTTAGTAACGGCATTAGGTGTTTGTGTGGATGATGAGCTGTTGAAAAAGAATGTGATGTCTTGTATGGAAAAGAATCCACAATTAGTTTGTTCTCTATTTTCGGATGCAGTGATTCAGGAGTGTCAGACACAGGGACTGTTTACCGATGCAGGGATGGAGGAAGTGGTTTCTCTGGTGGAAAAGAGTATTTCTGCCGGATATACGGTGGAACCTACATCTAGTGGATATTTGACAGCAGCTGTACAAGAGAACAATCATCTATTTTATTTACATACCAATGGACAAATTGTTCAAGAGGCAATGCTGCAGGCAGAGGAATGGTTGAGTCAGGGGCAGTTAGAATATTCTTTTTATGGTTTAGGAATGGGCTATCCTTATTTGGAAATGTTATCTATGGATGATAATATTTCGCTAACTGTAGTAGAAATGAATAAGGAATTGTTGATTCTGGCATTTGCCTTTGCACCAATCTGGAAGTTGTTTGAGAGTGGGCGCTTTGAATTGGTTTATGACCCGACGGGACACCGGATGGAGCGGATGACTCTTGGGTTGGCAAAGGAGTGTGGATTTTATGTATTCTATCCGGCGTTACGAGGAATTCGTAAAGTAGCGCGTAGAGAGCAGCTAGAAGCATATTTTGTAGATGAAAGCTCTGTGCGGACTCATAGCCGGAATATGCTGGGGAATTTTAGAAAGAATACAAAAATTTCCGCAGGAAGTATTGAAGATTTAGAAGGAAAAATTCGTGGACGTAAAGTGATTATCGTAGCAGCTGGTCCATCCTTAGACCGCAATATGATGGCATTAAAGAAGCGGAGTTCCGATACGGTTTTGATAGCAGTAGGAACGGTTCTTCGGAAATTATTGGATGCAGGAATCAGGCCGGATTATACGATTATCATTGATTCAGGAAGAACCACCTATCGACAGATTCAGGGAATAGAAGACTGCAACGTACCATTGATTTTCCTGTCAACGGCTTATAGCAAGATTTTAGAGGATTACCAAGGAGAAAAGTATTTGTTATGTCAGAATGGATTTGAACCAGCTCAGGAACTGGCAGCTAGAAATAACTGGAAGACTGTGGAAAGTGGAGGTTCCGTAGCTACCACAGCCCTGGATTTAGCATTACGTTTAGCGGCAGAAAAGATTATTTTTGCCGGATTGGATTTGGCGTACACAGATGGAGTGGATCATGCAGGAGGCACTGTATATCAGGCGGAAATTGTAAAGGACACTGGCTTGATGGTTTCAGGAGTAAATGGAACAAAGGTAGCCACTGGAAGGAATTTGAAAATCTATCTGAACTGGATTGAGCAAAGGCTTGCGAAACGTACAGAGAATGAAAAACGAATTCCTGTAATAGATGCTACAGAGGGCGGTGCGTTAAAGCGTGGCATGGAAGTGGGTCGATTGGAAGAAGAGTTAGCAGAATAAAAATAAATGAGGTGGAAGTACGTGGAACGAATATTAATCATTCGGGGCAAATCCCAATATGATTCGACAATGATATTTTTGGATGAAATGAAGGAAGAATGGGAGCGTTTGGGAATATGTGTCGATGTGTTAGATAGTTATCAGGAAGAAGCCTATTTGAAACAGCGGGAACTCATAAGGGATACTTTTTATGATGTGGTTGTGACAATCAATGGAATGTTACTGGAAAAAGAGTCGGCGTTAGGCAAACTGCTCCTGAAGGATTCTGTGCTTTACGCTACGATGCTGATGGATCATCCGCTGATTCATCATGAAAGGTTGATTACATCATATCCAAATTGTCTTGTGTTGTCTCCTGACCGAAGACATGTAAAGTATTTGGAACAATATTATCCTAATATTAAGAACGTGGGATTTTTGGCCCATGGAGGTTGTCAGGCGAAAAAAATAATTCCCTATGGGGAGAGAAGTATCGAGGTTTCTTTTATGGGTTCCTATCGTCCGCCAGAGGAAATCTGGGGAGAAATGGGACAGTATCCCCAACAGATGAAAATGCTATTGGAGAATTGTGCCAATTATTTACAGTATCATACAGAGGCAACCCTTGAAGAGGCGGTTCAAAATGTTTTTTTACAGTTTGGTGTTGAAATACCTGTTTCTGAGTTTGCGGATATTGTTTCCGAGTTTCGCATTGTAGATCATTATATTCGTTGCTATTATCGGGATCAGGTAATTCGTATGTTAGTAGATAACGGAATTACAGTGGATGTGTATGGAGATGGCTGGGAGAAGATGCAGGTTTCCAATAAGTCTCATTTGCGGATTCATGGAAAGGTAGAGTATCAGGAGTCCTTAGAAATTGTAGCAGATTCCAAGATTAGTTTAAATGTGATGCCATGGTTTAAAGAAGGCTCTCATGACCGAGTTTTTTCGGCGATGCTTTGTGGTGCTATCTGTGTGACGGATGCCAGCGAGTATTTGAAGGAAACTTGTCAAAATCAAGAGAATATTTTGTTTTATGATTTGGAAAATCTAAAGCAGCTGCCAGAGATGGTTTCGGCTATTCTTGAAGATAATGAAAAAGGGAAACGAATTGCCTTAGCAGGAAAAGAACTTGCAGAGAATTTGGAGGGGGAAAAGAAACATACTTGGGCACAGAGGGCAAAAGAAATTTATCAGATGTTAGAGAGATGTATCAGATGAAAAAAAAATTAGTATTACGTTGTGCTTTGGAATCAGATTGCGATTTACTTTATCATTGGGCAAATGACCCAGAGACACGGAAGAATTCATTAAATACAGAAAAGATTCCCTATGAAAATCACTGTCAATGGTTTGCAGGAAAATTACAAGATAATAAATGTGATATTTTCATTTGTGAGTATGAAGAAGAACCAGTGGGACAAATTCGTTTGGACTATCAGGATCATATTGCAGTGATTAGTTATTCCATTGCGAAGGATTTTCGGGGGAGAGGATTTGGTAGTGAAATGCTATTTCTAGCAGAAGGACAAGTGAAAGACAAAACAACAAGGCTGATGGGAGTAGTAAAAACGGAAAATATTGCTTCACAACGTGCTTTTGAAAAGAACGGATATAAACGGGAAATTGTACAGGAAGGATATTGTTACAAAAAGGAATGTTAAGCTAATAATATATTTGTGGAAAAAACGATTTGAGTACAGTATATACATAAGGAGAAGACTATCATGGAGAAAAGAATCAGTGTGATTATTCCTTGCTATAACGTGGAGAAATACATTGACAGATGTGTTCAGTCATTGGTTAACCAGACTATTGGAGTAGATAGTCTGGAATTGATTTTTGTAGATGATGCGTCTACAGATTCCACTGTTGAAAGACTGCTGTATTGGGAAAAGCAATATTCGGAGTCTATATTAGTTGTAACCTGTGAAGAAAACGGAAGACAAGGAAAAGCTAGAAATATTGGATTTCAATATGCTTCTGCGGAATATATCAGTTATGTGGATTCTGATGATTGGGTGGAACTGAATATGTTTCAGGAAATGTATCAAAAGGCAATAGAAACTCAGGCAGAAGTAGTCGCATGTGGCATGGCTCGTGATTGTGGTGATGGCAAATTATTTGATGTGACAGAAATATGTAATAACAAAGAAGAATTCATGTATATTAATACCGTTCATGAGAGACATAAGTTTTTAGCGTTGAAGTTTGGACCTGTGGTAGCCAAATTATATAAAAAATCCTTTCTAATAGAGAATGAAATTATTTTTCCAGAAGGATTAGCGTATGAAGATAATTATTTTGGTGGCTTGGTAGCCCATAGTGTAATATCTGTTTATATCATAAACAAAATATATTATCACTATTTTTCAAATACACAATCTACAGTTACTCAAAAGAATGCTTTGCATCATTTGGATAGATTGAAAATAGAAATACGACTTTATGAGGAGTTGTGTAACAGAGGATATGCGGCTGAGTTTTTAACGGAGATGAATGAGAATTTTTTAAGAAGATATTATTTAAATTCTCTTCATTTATTATTTATGCGATTTAGTGAAGTACCATATGATGTTTTAAATCAAATGCGACAGGAAGTGTTACAACGCTTTCCTGATTACAAAGAGAGTGCTATATATCAGCAATTACCAGAGATTAGTAAAGGTTTTTGCTTAACACTAGAAGCCGATATGACAAAGGAACGGTGGGACAATCTAGCATCAAATTATAGATATCTTGTGGAAAAGAATGGAGCGAAAATATAGAGAAAGAGGTGAATTGGTTGAAACGGAAAATTCTAAGTATGGATTGGATGAACAGATTTCAGTGTATAGGGGGAGGTTGTCCTTTGACCTGTTGCTCTGCAAAGTGGGATATTTCACTAACAGAACAGGAAATATTACAGTATGAAAATTTGGAACATCCATTTCAAAAGGAATTGATGACATATATAGATAAAGATAAAAAGAAAATGAAGACCTGTGGAGAGTATTGTGCTTTATTGACAGAGGATGGATGGTGCCGCCTAGTACAGCAGTGTGGAGAAGAGATGCTATCATGTACCTGTGCCTTTTTTCCAAGAAGAATGGTGGAATATGGTGATATTATTGAAGCAATGGTAGAGACGGTTTGTCCTGTTGTTGCAGGATATTTATTAGATGGTTCAGAAATTGATTTTTGTCTTACAGAAGCCGAATATGCAGACGATATAAAGGAAATAGATTATGAGATATATGATAGTTTATCTTTGGCAAGAACATATCTTATTGACTTATTGCAGTCTGTTTCGGGAAATGAGGCTGGAAAGATATATATTATTTTTAGTATTTTATATCGTATCAGTGATTTATTCAAAGAAAATCAATTAAATAAGCCAGCAGTTATTTCCGCATTACAAATTTATGATAACAAAGAAAATCGAGAAATGATTTTTTCGCAGTGTGAAAAAATAGTATCCAATAGAAATAGTATTGGAATATTATTACAGGATTTTTTATTGAGATTTCAATCAGTATTTCATGAATTGCTGAAGAATGATTATGGAAGTAAAGAAATCTATGAAAAGAATTTGAATGAATGGATTAAAGATAGGAATCAGTTACAAAAAGATGTTCAGGATTTTTCTTCTTATCAGAAAAAGAAATATCCGTCTTTCTTTGATAATTATTTAGTATATAT
>CAZEFX010000033.1:0-28521 GCA_964511525.1 uncultured Jutongia sp. | reverse complement strand
AGACCGGACTATGCCACAATTGTATACTGTAACCTGATTCGTAAGGTGTACAAGCAGGTTCCTATTATTATCGGAGGGATTGAAGCAAGTCTTCGCAGACTGGCACATTATGATTACTGGTCAAATAGTCTGAAACATTCCATTCTTGTGGATTCACAGGCTAATATTATTTCTTATGGCATGGGGGAACTGGCAATTGTAGAGATTGCAGAAGCGTTGGATAGTGGAATTGCGGTGGAAGATATTACCTATGTCAATGGAACGGTTTATCGTGCGAAAAATCTGGACAGTGTCTATGATGCAAAAATACTGCCTTCCTATGAAGAAATGAAGCAGGATAAACGAAAATACGCAGAAAGCTTCTATGTCCAGTATTGTAATACAGACCATATTACAGGACAGTGTTTGGTGGAAAAATATAACGATCATTTATATGTGGTACAGAATCCTCCAGCCAGACCATTGACCCAGTTGGAGATGGATGATATTTATGCCCTGCCGTATATGCGAAATTACCATCCTTCTTATGAGGCGGCTGGTGGCATCCCTGCTTTGGCAGAAATTAAATTCAGCATTACTAGTAATAGAGGCTGTTTTGGTGGCTGTAATTTCTGTGCACTTACCTTCCATCAAGGGAGAGTGTTGCAGACCAGAAGTCACAAATCTATCCTGGAAGAAGCCAAGGTCATGATAACGGATTCGGATTTTAAGGGATATATTCATGATGTGGGCGGACCTACTGCTAACTTTCGTCATAGGTCCTGTCAGAAACAGGAAAAATTTGGTGTCTGTACCGGCAAACAGTGTCTTTTTCCGAAACCTTGTCCTAACCTGAAGGTGGATCATTCTGATTATTTAAAGCTGTTGCGGAAATTACGGGAGCTTCCAGGAGTAAAAAAGGTCTTTGTCCGTTCTGGTCTTCGTTTTGATTATTTGATGGAAGATAAGGATGATACTTTTATTCGGGAACTTTGCCAGCATCATATCAGTGGACAGCTTCGAGTAGCACCAGAGCATGTGTCTGACCAAGTGTTAAAATATATGGGCAAACCAGAAAATAAAGTATATGAAGACTTTATTCAACGGTATCAGAAGGTAAATAAAAAGTTTGGAAAAGAACAGTTCCTAGTACCATATTTAATGTCTTCCCATCCGGGCTCGGGGTTGAAAGAGGCGGTGGAACTGGCAGAGTATTTAAGAGATTTGGGATATATGCCAGAGCAGGTGCAGGATTTTTATCCTACACCATCCACGATTTCTACCTGCATGTATTATACGGGAGTAGATCCACGGAATATGGAGCCGGTATATGTACCGGTGAATCCTCATGAGAAGGCAATGCAGAGAGCTTTGATGCAGTATCGAAATCCTCACAATTATGATTTGGTGAAGGAAGCATTGTTTAAAGCGGGAAGAGAGGATTTGATTGGTTTTGAGAAACATTGTCTCATTGCTCCAAGAAAGGAAAAATGGAAAGAAGAGGCATGGAATAAAAAGGAGAAACCAAGCCGGAAGAAAAATAGCCCTTCCAGTGTTAAGGGAAAGAATGGGAATAAAACCAGTGGGAAGAAAAAGAGGAATCTTGACACAACAAAGGCAAAAGGAAGGTATGAAACCTCCAAGAAGCAGCGCAGGAGAAAATAGAAAAAAGAATTTTATTTACTGCTAAAGTTATCAGAAAATGATACGATATAATATATAGAAAGGACTTTTTGTGTGTGTGACCGGAGAAAGAAGCGAAGGACATAATACTGTTTTATGGAATGAATAAGACACGAGCAAAGGAGTGTGAATAGTATGGCAATCAATGGAGTGAATTCAGGAGTTAATGATTTTTACAACAGCATATTTGGAACTTCCAGCAGTGGTTCTAAAGAAAGCAACTTTAGTCTTAGTGATCATTATATGATTAAAAATGGTACCTATAAAAAATTGATGAAAGCCTATTATGCTACAGAAGAAACAGACACCGAAGGTAATGCAGAGGAAGAGGCAGAAGCTAAGACCTCTTTGTTAGGCGTGAAGGCAAATGCTGCCAGCCTGAATAATAGTCTGGAGGATTTAAGAAAGTCTTCTTTATATGAGTCTACAGGAGTGGATGAGGAAGGAAATAAGACTTATAATAGAGAAAAGATTCTGGAGAGTGTGAAAAGTTTTGTAGAGGATTACAATGACTATATTAAATCCTCTAGTAAATTAGATAATGAATCTATTCTTCGCAAGAGCTTGAAAATGACAAAGCTGACTTCTGTTAATAGCAAATTATTATCAGAGGTAGGAATTGAAATTGGTGAAAATAATACCTTGAGTATTAATGAGAGCAAGTTAAATGAGGCACATATTACCACATTAACCTCTTTATTTCAGGGAGAATTTTCCTATGGGGATCAGATACAGGATGCTTCCCGCCAGAGTTATCTTCAGGCTAACAGCCTTGCATATAATTCTAATTCAGGTTCTTCCTATACCTACAATGGTGGATATGCTACATTAGGAACTACCAATGGTGTATTGAATCGTTATTTATAAGATTTAAGCTTAAGTAAAAATAATAAAATTAAAAATGCCGGAGGCTTCCGATTGGAACTTCCGGCATTGACTTTGTTTTTGGGACAAGGTGTGATACAATGAACGGCAGAAGTAGTGCGCTGCTTAGAAATATGCGTAGCATGGAGGTTAAGGATGTATCGGTTTTATGTATCTCAGGAGCAAATTGGTGAAGAGGAAATTTTCATTCTGGATTCCGACGTGAATCATATTAAAAATGTTCTCCGTTTGGAGAAAGGGGATTGGCTGGTGGCTTGTGATGGACAGGGACAGGACTATGTATGCCGGATTAAAGAATTGTCAGGAAGTCAGGTGTGTCTGTCCATTGAAAAGAAACAGGAAAGTGGCACAGAGTTAGATACGAAAATTACTTTATTTCAGGGACTTCCTAAAAAAGAAAAGATGGAATTTATCATTCAGAAAGCGGTGGAGCTGGGAGTATATGAAATCGTTCCTGTTATGATGAAACGATGCGTGGTAAAGCTTTCGGAAGAAAAGAAGATACAAAAGAAGCAAGAACGCTGGCAGGCTATTGCCGAAGCAGCGGCAAAACAGTGTGACAGAGGAATTATTCCGGTGATACATCCACCAGTGTCTATGGAAGAAGCGTTTGACATGGCAGGTTCCTTAGAGTACAATATGATTCCGTATGAACTTCAGGATGGAATCGGAGAGTCACGAAGGATTGTAGAAGAGGCATGTAGTAAGGCATCTGTAGGTATCTTTATTGGACCTGAAGGTGGTTTTGAAGAGGAAGAGGTACAAAATGCCATTGCTATGGGGGCTCACCCTATGACTCTTGGAAAGAGAATTCTTAGAACGGAAACGGCAGGAATGGCACTGCTTTCCATTATGATGTTTCAGCTTCAGAAGTAGAGTGTGAAGGAAAGGTTAAGAAAAGGTCAAGAAAGATGGAAGCCTATTTAGATAATGCGGCAACTACCAAGGTTTTTCCGCAGGTAAAGGACATTATGATGCAGGTGATGGAAGAGGATTTCGGAAATCCTTCTTCCAAGCATACCAAGGGTATGGATGCAGAAAAATACATTACTCAGGCAAAGGAACAGATTGCAGCAAGTCTGAAATGCCAGCCGAAGGAGATTATTTTTACTTCTGGTGGTACAGAAAGTAATAATATGGCGTTAATTGGGACAGCTATGGCAAATAAGCGGGCTGGAAAGCATATTGTCACTACAAGAATTGAGCATGCTTCTGTGCATGAGCCCTTTGCCTATCTGGAGCAGATGGGTTATGAAACCACCTATCTTCCAGTGGATAAAAATGGACATGTTGTACCAGAGGCATTAGAGGAAGCGGTAAGAGAGGATACGCTTTTCGTTTCGATTATGATGGTTAATAATGAGATGGGTGCTTTAGAAGATATAAAAGCCTTATCTGATTTGATAAAAAAGAAAAATCCAAAGACGATATTTCATGTAGATGCTATTCAAGCCTACGGAAAGTACAGGATTATTCCTAAGAAATTAGGTGTTGATTTACTGTCTGTTAGCGGACACAAGATTCATGGTCCAAAGGGCGTGGGATTTTTGTATGTGAAAGATGGAACGAAGATTAGCCCGATTTTATTTGGTGGCGGGCAGCAGAAGGGGATGCGTTCCGGTACGGAAAATGTACCGGGGATTGCAGGACTGGGTGAAGCTGTCAAAGTAATGTATGAGAACCAAAATGAAAAAGTACAAAAATTATATGAGCTAAAAAGACATTTTGTAGATGGAATATGTCAGCTGGAAGAGGTAACAGTAAATGGTCTGGAGGGAATAGAACTGACAGAAACCGCTCCACATATTATTAGTGTTAGTTTTGCAGGAATTAAAAGCGAAGTGATGCTTCATGCGTTGGCGCAGAAGGGGGTTTTTGTGTCATCGGGTTCTGCCTGTTCTTCAAATCATCCGGAGCTGAGTGGCACCTTAAAAGCCATTGGTGTAGAAGATGAATTGCTGGATTCCACTTTGCGATACAGCTTTTCTGTAACCACTACTCAGGAGGAAGTGGATTATGCCATTGCAGTTACCAAGGAAGTTTTACCACAGTTAAGAAGATTTATTAAGAAATAGAAAATAGAGGAAAGGTTGAAAGAATTTCAACCTAAAAAAGTTTGTGTCTACGCGCTGCTTGCCACAAACTTAGATACGCGCAAAAAGCAGCGCAGAAAAGAGGAGATTATGTATCAGGCATTTTTAGTAAAATATGCGGAAATTGGAATTAAGGGAAAGAATCGTTATAAATTTGAGGATGCATTATGCAGCCAGATGGAAAGCCGTTTAGAGCCTTTAGATGGAGAGTTTTTTGTGCAGAGACAGCAGGGTCGTATTTTTGTGGAAGCAAAGGGCGACTTCGATTTTGATGATGTAGTAGAAGCTCTGGGAAGAGTTTTTGGTATTTCTGCTATCTGTCCTGTAGATGTTATTGAAGATAAATCATGGGATAATCTGACTCAGGCAGTGGGAGACTTTATTGAAAAGCAGTATGATAGTTTGAATTTTACATTTAAAGTAGAGTCTAAGCGCAGTGATAAGCAGTATCCTATGACTTCTCCAGAGGTTTGTGTGGAAATGGGTGCGTATTTATTGAGTCGTTTTTCAGACTTGAAGGTAGATGTTCATAAACCGGAGGTTCGTATCTGGGTAGAAGTAAGAGAAAGAGCCTATGTATATTCTAAGGTGATTCCAGGAATTGGAGGAATGCCTTTGGGAACCAATGGAAAGGCTATGTTATTATTATCGGGTGGTATCGACAGTCCGGTGGCAGGTTATATGATTGCTAAGAGAGGTGTTTTCATTGATGCAGTTTATTTTCATGCGCCACCATATACCAGCGATAGAGCGAAGCAGAAGGTAGTGGATTTGGCGAAGCTGGTATCCCGTTATTCCGGACCAATCCGTCTTCATGTAGTAAACTTTACAGATATTCAGATGTATATTTATGAGCAGTGTCCTCACGAGGAGCTGACCATTATTATGCGTCGTTATATGATGCGTATTGCAGAAATGTTAGCAAAGAAGAATGACTGTCTGGGATTGATTACCGGAGAGAGCATTGGTCAGGTGGCAAGTCAGACCATGCATAGTCTGGCGGCAACTGACGAAGCATGTACCATGCCGGTATACCGTCCGCTGATTGGTTTCGATAAGCAGGATATTGTAGAGTTATCTTTGAAGATTAATACCTATGAAACATCTATTCAGCCATTTGAAGATTGTTGTACCATTTTCGTAGCAAAGCATCCGGTTACCAAACCAGAACTGAAAATTGTTCATCGTTCGGAGGAGAAGCTCACGGAGAAAATTGATCAGATGGTACAGGAAGCGTTAGATACCATTGAAATTATTGAAATTGATGAAAAATAAAAAAAGGCAACGCCAGCGCGTTACCTTGCAAGAATTGCTTTGCAATTCTTGTTGGTTTTCCATTATGTTTTAAGTAAATTCCTATACCATAAGAAAAAGAGAACACCTTTGGTGTTCTCTGAACTTTCTACAATCATTCCCGGAAATATATTTATTTCCAGGGTAACTCATGACATTATAAGTAAATTACTCAACGATGTATGGCTCTAATGCCTTTAAAATCTCATCGGTGTTGTCATCGTCATGGATGTTTAAATCAATAGCCTTAGATAAATCTAAGCTGAAGATACCCATGATAGACTTTGCATCGATAACGTATCTTCCAGATACTAAATCGAAATCAGTGCTGAACTTTGTAACATCGTTAACGAAAGCCTTTACCTTGTCAATTGAGTTTAAAGAAATTTTAACAGTTTTCATAGTCTTAACCTCCCCATTGGTTTATTTCTCCTTTATACTAGTAAGAAGATGGAAAAAAGTCAATATACAATGTTGCCAAAAAATTCCTCAAAAAAACCACATGGTATGATATTTTTGCGTAAGATTATGTTGAAATAATACAAAATATGTGATTTTTTGCTAATTTTTAGAGCAAAAGAAAGGATTTTCAATGAAGATTGCATTTTTAACTTTGGGATGTAAGGTGAATTCCTATGAGACAGAAAAAATGAAAATACAGTTTGAGCATGCCGGTCATGGTATCGTATCTTTTTCTGAAAAAGCAGATGTGTATGTGGTAAATACCTGCACGGTAACTAACATTGCGGACCGGAAATCTAGAAAAATGTTACATCGTGCCAGACGATTGAATCCAGAGGGAATTGTAGTAGCAGCGGGATGTTATGTAGATTCTGCCAGACAAAAAGGGGAAGTGGATTCTAGTGTAGACGTTTTTTTAGAGAATAAAGAAAAGGATCATATTGTAGCCTGTATCGAGAAAATAGCAAAGGAAAAAGGAATACCATTAACCAAAGAAGAGGGTGTACAGAGGGAAAAAGGTGGGCATACTAATATATCTGAAGAGGCAACAAAGGAGGAACGTACCAGAGCGTATATTAAGGTCCAGAATGGATGCAATCAGTTTTGTACCTATTGTATTATTCCCTATGTAAGAGGAGAATTGGTCAGCAGACCAGACGAGGAAATTTTCCAAGAGGTAGAGAAATTGGCAGCACAGGGGTATCAGGAAGTAGTAGTAACTGGAATCCATCTTTCTTCCTTTGGAGTTGACCGTGGAGAAGGAAAACTAAATGCAAACAGTTTTTTAGAGCTGGAAGGAAAGCCGTTGCTGGATTTGTTACAGGGAATTAGTCAGATTGAAGGCATTGAGAGGATTCGTATGGGTTCCTTAGAGCCAAGAATTATTAGCGACAGCTTTGCGAAGAAATTATCAGAGATACCAGGAATCTGTCCACATTTTCACTTATCCCTGCAAAGCGGCTGCGATACGGTTTTGAAACGTATGAACCGGCATTATACTGCAGGAGAATATCTGGATGGGGTGCGGATTCTGAAAAAATATTTTGAGCATCCAGCTATTACCACGGATATTATCGTGGGTTTTCCTCAGGAAACAGAAGAAGAATTTCTTGCTACCTGTGATTTTGCAAAGGATGTAGCTTTTGCTCAGATTCATATTTTTAAGTATTCCAG
Source organism: uncultured Jutongia sp. (assembly GCA_964511525.1). Lineage (GTDB taxonomy): Bacteria > Bacillota > Clostridia > Lachnospirales > Lachnospiraceae > Jutongia. The sequence goes on along the minus strand of CAZEFX010000033.1, from coordinate 20,953 downwards.
AAGACAGGGAACCATTGCGGATCAAATGGAAGGGCAGGTATCAGAGCAGATAAAGAGCCAGCGAAGCGATGCGTTAATGGCAATTGAAAGCCAGCTGGAGAAACAGTATCAGACCTATTTTATGGGCAGAGAAGAAGAGGTTCTTTTAGAAGAGGTTCAGGAAATACAAGGGAAATCGTATCTGGTTGGTTACAATGAAAGATATGTGCGTATTGCCATAGCATTAGAACCGGGAGAAGAACCGCTGTCCCGCTGTAATACCATTGCTACTGTACGGATAGTTGGACAGATTGAGGATAGTATTCTGGAAGGGAAATGGAAGTAAAAGAATAAGAAAGTTAAAGAAAAATGGTTGTTTTTTAACCACAGATATATTACTATAAAGAGTATCACAATGCCAAATTAGAACCTTATATATATAATTCTGCAGGCTTGCAGAGAAAATTTACTTTGGCAGGAACGGGCGATGTGAAAAGAATGGAGGTAGTATTGCCATTATGCAGGAAATCAATAATACACAATATTTTAAAGTGCAGAAAGAACAGGAGTTTGAGGTAAAGGATGTTATTGCAAAAATATATGAAGCTTTAACAGAGAAAGGATATAATCCGGTAAATCAGATTGTAGGATATGTAATGTCTGGAGACCCTACTTATATCACTAGCCACAATGGTGCCAGAAGTTTGATTATGCGGGTAGAACGTGATGAGATTATTGAAGTGCTGTTAGAGGATTATATTCAGAATAATTTTAAATAATAGAGGTAATTATGAGAATAATGGGACTGGATTATGGCGACAAGACAGTAGGAGTTGCCATTAGTGATGAAATGCTTTTGACAGCACAGCCAAAAGAGACGATTAAAAGAGAAAGACCGGGAAAACTTCGACAGACCTATGCACGGATTGAAGAGCTGATTCGAGAGTATGATGTGGAAACCGTAGTGGTTGGATTGCCAAAAAAGATGGATAATGAAGAAGGTGACAGATGTCAGAAATCCAGAGAATTTGGAGAACAGCTAGAGAGAAGAACCGGGCTGGAAGTGATTTATCAGGATGAACGTCTTACTACTATGGCAGCAGATGCTGTATTAGAAGAAGGCGGGGTACGTAAAGAAAATCGGAAAGAATATATAGACAAGCTGGCAGCATCTTTGATTTTGCAGGGATATTTGGATGGACTTTCCAAGGAGAAATAATTTTGATAGGAAAATCCCATAAAAAACAGCTTTTTGGGAAAATTAAAAGGATATGGAGAACGAAATGGAACAGGATAAGATTATATTTACAACGGAAGATGGGGAAGAGATTCCTTTTTATGTTATAGAGCAGACAACCATTACAGGAGTTAATTATTTGCTGGTAACAGACGGTGAAGAAGAGGATGAGGAAGCAGATGCTTACATTATGAAGGAAGTTACCGATGAAGAGAATCAGCTGGTTTATGAGCTGGTGGAAGAAGAGCAGGAATTAAAAGCAATTTCAAAGGTATTTGAAGAATTACTGGATGATATTGATATTGAATTCTAAAAATGGATTTTGAATGATTGCAAAAAGAAAAATTTTGTAGTTGTCAATACAGTCTACAGAAGGTTTTCTTTTGGTGCAGTCTTATCATGATAATAAATATAAGATTATGTACGATTTTTGGGATAGAAGAAAAAGAGCTTTACTGCTATCAGCAGGGTTCGTGAATTTGCTGACAGCGTAAGGAGGCTTAGTGTGCGTATCTGTTTCAAAAATGTTGCAGAAAGAAAGGCAGGTTATTTTTGTGAAAAAAGACAGTGAAAATAGTACAAAACAGAACGTGGCAGAGGTAGAGAATACAGTAGAAAAGAAAACCGTAAGAAGAACGCGAAAGACGGCAGAAACTACAAAAACTACCAAAACGAAAGCTGCCAGCAAGGCAAAGGCAGAAGAAGAGCCAGTAGCTGAAAAGCCAAAGCGTACCAGAACAACCAAGGCAGCTTCTGCAAAGGCAGAAAAAGAGGAAGAAAAATTAAGCGTAGCTGCAAAGGCAGAAAAAGCCATTGCAGAAAAAATTAAAAAGATGACAGAAAAGGGTGCGCAAACAAAGGAAAATGATTATATCGGAAGCGGTTTGAAAATTATTCCTTTAGGTGGATTGGAACAAATCGGAATGAATATTACTGCATTCGAGTATGAAGACAATATTGTAGTAGTAGATTGTGGTCTTTCTTTTCCGGAAGACGATATGCTGGGAATTGATTTGGTAATTCCAGATGTGACTTATTTGAAAGAAAACATCGATAAGGTAAAGGGCTTTGTAATCACCCATGGTCATGAGGATCATATTGGTGCATTGCCATATATCTTAAAAGAAATCAATGCGCCAGTGTACGCTACCAAGCTGACAATGGGATTGATTGAAAATAAGTTGAAGGAACACACTTTGCCAAAGCCAGTGAAGAGAAAAGTGGTAAAATACGGACAGTCTATTAATCTTGGATGTTTCCGTGTGGAGTTTATCCGTACTAATCACAGTATTTCCGATGCGGCAGCATTGGCAATCTTTACTCCGGTAGGAACAGTAGTTCATACCGGTGACTTTAAGGTGGATTTCACCCCTGTATTTGGAGAGCCGATTGACCTGCAGCGTTTTGGCGAATTAGGAAAGAAGGGTGTTCTGGCGTTAATGGCAGACAGTACCAATGTCATGAAACCAGGTTATACCATGTCAGAAAAGACCGTTGGTAAATCCTTTGATAATATTTTTGCAGAGAATACAAAGCACAGAATTATTGTAGCAACCTTTGCATCTAATGTAGACCGTGTGCAGCAGATTGTGGATTCTGCGGTGAAATATGACCGTAAGGTAGTGGTTGAAGGAAGAAGCATGGTAAATGTGATTACCACTGCAACAGAACTGGGATACTTAAATATTCCAGATAATACCTTGATTGATATGGAGCAGATGAAAAACTATGCACCAGAAAAATTAGTGTTAATTACCACAGGAAGTCAGGGAGAGGCTATGGCAGCCCTTTCCAGAATGGCAGCCAATATTCATAGAAAGGTTTCTATTGAGCCGGGAGATACTGTAATATTTAGTTCCAGACCAATTCCGGGTAACGAGAAGTCTGTGTCTAAGGTAATTAACGAATTGGCAGCAAAAGGTGCCAATGTAATTATTCAAGATACTCATGTATCCGGTCATGCCAGTGAAGAGGAGTTAAAGTTGATTTATGCTTTAACAAAGCCACAATATGCCATTCCTGTTCATGGTGAGTATCAGCATCTGACAGCTCACGCTAAGCTGGCGGAAACCATGGGCGTACCAAAGGAAAATACCATTGTTCTTTCCTCCGGAGATGTGCTGGAAATTGATGAGAATCACGCATCATTGGTTGGAAAGGTACAGGCACAGGGCATTATGGTAGATGGTCTTGGTGTTGGTGATGTTGGAAATATTGTACTTCGTGACAGACAGCATTTATCCGAAAACGGTTTAATTATCATTGTGCTTACCTTGGAAAAATATACCAATCAGTTACTGGCGGGACCAGATATCGTTTCCCGTGGTTTTGTATACGTAAGAGAATCCGAGTATCTTATGGATGAAGCAAAAAATATTGTATATGCAGCGTTAGAAAGATGTTTGGATAACCATGTATCTGACTGGTCCAAGATAAAGACAGAAATTAAGGATAGTCTTAGTGATTATCTGTGGAAGAAGATGAAGAGAAATCCTATGATTCTTCCGGTTATTATGGAAGTAGAATAATAAAAGAAGCAGGATGGAATGGAGAATGCAGATGAATAATGAATCCCAGATGTTGATGGAAGAACTGGTAAAGAGCATTCGCTCTAGTCAGGAATATAATCAATATCAGAATCTTTTAGATAATCTGAAAAAGCAGCCAGAGATTTATCAGCGAATTGCAGAGTTTAGAAGGCGTAGTATTGCTTTGCAGGTGTCGGATGAGGGACAGAGCATTGAAGCTAATAATGTCCTACAAAAGGAATTTGCAGATTTGCAGACCAATGGACTTGCTAATGAGTTTATGGCAGCGGAGCATCAGTATTGTCAGATGATTAAAAGCTTGCAAAATTATTTTTTAGACCATTTAGATTTAGAAACTGATTTTTTGGAGAACTAATGGATGGAATAGAAAAAGAGAAAGAAATCATGCAAGGTATGGAGTGGAGGCTGGAATGAAAGACAGAAAAGAAATCGATGACAAATCAGCCAGATTAGTTCGAAGAGCTGGAAGACTTTTCGGCTATATCGTAATGTATACCATGTTATTCTGGCTTATAGTATGGGGCTGTCGGAAAGCTTACACCTTTTGTTATGAGGTTTTTGGCTCTGTAGCAGTACAGGAAGAACCAGGACAGGAGATTGCTTTTCAGGTGGAAGCAGCAGATACCATAGAAAGTGTTTCCATAGAGCTGGAAGAGAAGGGACTTATTGTAAACCGATATAGCTTTCAAGCAAGAGTTCGATTGCTGAATGATTCTAAAAGTGTTTTACAGCCGGGGATTTATATGTTAAATACCAGCATGGATTATCAAGAAATTTTAGACCAGTTAATGGTGGTTAAAGGAATAGAATCATGATTATAGACGAAAGATTATCTATTTTTATTGATACATTAGAATGGAATTTACCAGAATATTTAACGGAGCTGGAGAAAAGAGCCACAGAAGAAGAGGTTCCCATTATCCGACGTTCCATGCAGTCATTTTTGGCATTTTTTTTAAGAATGACATCGCCAAAATCGATTTTAGAAATAGGAGCTGCGGTTGGATTTTCCAGTCTTTTAATGAGTGAAGCTGTACCGGAGGAAACCAGTATTACAACCATTGAAAAGGTTCCTGCCCGGATTCAGGCGGCAAAAAGTAATTTTGCCAAATATGGAAAGAAAGGACGGATTGTTCTTTTAGAAGGAGATGCAGCAGAGGTTTTGGAGGAACTGGTTTCGCAGAAGAAGCAGTATGACTTCATTTTTATGGATGCAGCCAAGGGACAATATCTGAACTTTTTACCTATTATATTAAAGATGTTATCTCCAAATGGAATTTTAATCACAGATAATGTGTTACAGGATGGAGATGTGATACAGTCTAGATATGCAGTAACCAGACGGGATCGTACCATACATGGAAGGATGCGGGAATACCTATATTATCTGACCCATTCTTCAGAACTGGATACAGTGATTTTACCAGTAGGAGATGGAATTACCATATCCCGTCATATAGGGAATACAACATGTGAAGAAAAAGGAAATGAGGTGTGATTTTGTTAGCCAATAATAAACCGGAGCTTTTGATACCAGCTAGTAGTCTGGAGGTACTGAAGGTTGCTGTAAGATATGGTGCAGATGCCATTTATATCGGTGGTGATATGTATGGTCTTCGTGCGAAGGCAAAGAATTTTTCCATGGAGGATATGAAAGCAGGAATTGACTTTGCCCATGAATATGGAAAGAGAGTATTTGTTACAGCAAATATTACAGCCCATAATCGGGATTTAGAAGGAATCCGCAAGTATTTTCAGGAATTAAAAGCAATTCAGCCGGATGCATTAATTATTTCTGATCCTGGTGTGTTTGAGATTGCAAGGGAGGTCTGTCCTGAGATTGAGGTACATATCAGTACTCAGGCAAACAATGTAAATTATGGAACCTATCTTTTCTGGCACCGCATGGGGGCGAAGAGAGTAGTTTCTGCAAGAGAGCTTTCTGTAAAGGAAATTAAGGAGATTCGCCAGAATATACCGGATGAATTGGAGATTGAAACTTTTATTCATGGTGCTATGTGCATTTCCTATTCTGGTCGTTGTCTGTTAAGTAATTATTTCACTGGAAGAGATGCAAATCTGGGGGCTTGTACCCATCCTTGCCGTTGGAAATATTATATTACAGAAGAAAGCAGACCGGGAGAATATTTACCGATTGAAGAAAATGAAAGAGGAACATATATTTTTAACTCTAAGGACTTGTGTATGATTGAGCACATTCCAGATTTGGTAGATGCAGGAATCGACAGCTTTAAGATTGAGGGAAGAATGAAAACAGCCCTTTATGTGGCGGATGTAGCAAGAACCTATCGTCAGGCCATTGATGACTTTTTCATCTCGCCAGAATTGTATGAATCCCGAAAAGAGTATTATATGGATGAAATCTCCAAATGTACTTATAGACAATATACCACAGGATTCTTCTATGGGAAGACCACTCATGAGTCCCAGATTTACGATAATAATACCTATGTAAAGAAATATACCTATCTTGGAATTGTGAATCAGGTGACTGAGGATGGATATGCCCAGATGGAACAGAGAAATAAGTTCTGTGTTGGGGATGAAGTAGAAATTATGAAGCCAGATGGCAAGGACGTAGTAGTAAAAGTTGTTGCTATGCGGGATGAGTGGGGCAAGGAAATGGAAAGCTGCCCACATCCACAGCAGAAGATAGAAGTATTATTTAGTGAGACACCAGAAGCAATGGATCTAATAAGAGTAAAGGCTTAAAAAGGGTCAGATACAAAACGAAAGAAAGGATGATTAGATGGAGAAGAACGTCAGAATGCGAATTCTATTAGTCATGGAAATTATCATGGAGCGTACCGATGCGGAACATGGAGTGACCATGCAGGATATTCTGAAATGGCTGGAGAGCAATCATATTGCTGGTGAAAGAAAGAGTATTTATGAAGATATTCATGCATTACAGGAGTACGGCTTGCAAATATCTTACAATCAGGAGGATAAGACATACCGTCTGATGGCACGTCAGATAGATACCGAGGAGCTTAGTCTTTTGATTCGTGCCGTACGGAGCGCAGACTTCATTTCGCAGAAAAAGGCAGAGGAAATGGTAGAGCATTTATTAAATTATGTCAGTATCTACCAGAGAGAAATATAAAATATTATGAAAGTGAGGAAAGGTATGACACCACAGGAAAAGTATTTAAAAATTGTTGATGATGTAATCGAAAAAGGACCATTTAAACCAACCTGGGAATCTTTGGCTGAGTATGAGACTCCAAAGTGGCTGAAAAAAGGCAAGTTTGGTATTTTTATTCATTGGGGATTGTTTAGTGTGCCAGCGTTTAATAATGAATGGTATTCTAGAAATATGTACATACAGAGTATGGAAGAGTGGGAACATCATAGAAAGACCTTCGGTGATCATAAGGAGTTTGGTTACAAGGATTTCATTCCAATGTTTACTGCTCCTAAGTTTGATCCAAAGGAATGGGTAAAAATGTTTAAGGATGCAGGAGCAAAGTATGTTACTCCTGTAGCTGAGCACCATGATGGTTTCCAGATGTATGAAACAGAAATCAGTGAGTGGAATAGCGTAAATATGGCGATGAAACGAGATGTTTTAGGTGAGCTAAAGCAGGCAATCGAGGAAGAAGGTCTGGTGTTTTGTGAGTCGAATCATCGTGTAGAGCATTCCTTCTTTATGGGACATGGCTGTGAATTTGACAGTGATATTAAACAGCCAATGAAGCTGGGAGATTTCTATTGGCCAGCAATGCCAGAGCCAGATAATCAGGACTTATTCAGTCCAGCGCCTCCAAAGGAATTTTTGGATGACTGGCTGGCACGTAACTGTGAGCTGGTGGAGAAATATCGTCCAAACATGGTCTACTTCGATTGGTGGATTCAGCATGATTCTGTAAAAGAATACTTAATGAAGTTTGCAGCTTATTATTATAACCGTGGTCAGGAATGGGGACAGCAGGTAACCATTTCCTACAAGCACGATGCCATGATGCTGGGAACTGGTGTGTTAGATATGGAAAGAGGTCATTTCACTCAGGCAAAACCATTTACCTGGCAGGCAGATACCTCTATGGCATACAATTCATGGTGTTATACTGAGCAGAACCGTTTCAAACCAACGGTAGAGATTATTCAGGACTTAGTTGACATTGTCAGCAAGAATGGTTGTCTTCTTCTGAATGTAGGACCAAAGGCAGATGGAACCATCTGTCAGGAAGAAATTGAGATTATGAAAGGCATTGGTGACTGGATGAAGGTCAATGGAGAGGCGATTTATGATACTCATCCATGGCGTATTCAGGCAGAGGGAAGTACCGAGGGCGTAGAGGGTATGTTCTCCGAGGAAGGCAGAGAAGCCTATGGAAAGGACGATATCCGTTTCACCTGTAAGGCAAATTATATTTACATCATTGCGATGAAACAGGAAGGCGCAGATGTTGTTGTTCGTTCCATGGGCGAAGGCAGCAAGGACTTCCACGGTATTATTCTGGAAATGAAAGCATTAGGTTATGATGAAGAGGTAACTTATACCAGAGACGAGGATACCATGACGATTCATGCACCATTTGTAAAGAGTGACATGCCAGTGGTATATCGTATGAAACTGAAATAAAAAACAAAATCTGCATTTTACCAAAACAGTTTTTAAGAAAAATAAGAGGTATCAAAAAAGGAGCATCCATCTGAGAACCGATGGAAAGCTCCTTTTGTGTTACACCTCATACGCAAAGTCCAGATAACTTTCTAGAAAAAATAAATTTTATCAAAAAAATTAAAATGGTTTATGCAATGAATATAACTTCTGTCTGTTTACTGCAAGTAAGGAAATTAGCACTTTACTACGTTAGCAGCCTGTGGTCCCTTTTCGCCGTTTACAACGTCGAATTCTACGCTTTCGCCCTCATCGAGAACCTTAAAGCCATCCATCTGAAGTGCGGAGAAATGTACGAATACATCCTTACCAGTCTCATCAGAAATGAAACCAAAACCCTTCTTTGCGTTAAACCATTTAACTGTACCCTTCATTGTATTGCCTCCTAATAAAGAAAAAATATTTCGTTAACTAAAATGATTTAGTCAACAACAATAATCTACCATATTCCCTTGTTTCTGTCAATGAAAATGGGAGGTTATTCCTTGGAAACGCCTAGTTCACTGGCTAGTTCCTCCAGATACATCCAACGGTCCATTTTCTCTTCTAACTGGGTTTCTAAGTATTCCTTTTTGGCAGTTAGTTCATTGAGCTTTACAAAATCACTGGAAGCCCTTAGAATATCCGCTTCTGTAGCTTCTATAGCCTCTTCCAGTTTGGCAATGTCTTCTTCAATGGTTGCAAAGTCCTTTTGCTCCTGATAAGACATTTTCTTCTTTTTGGTCTGACCTTCCTTCCAGTTATTACGGTTTGGTCGGTCTTTCTCAGAGGCATCAACAGAATCGGTTTCTTTTCCCGAAGAATTGCTGGCTCCCATTTGATTAGAAGAATTGGAAGCAACTCCATATTTTTGTTCATAAGCTTTTAAATAATCGGTATAGCCACCTTCGTATTGAGACAGGTGCCCACCTTCTTCGTAAGCGAAAATTCGTCGAACCACCCGGTCTAGGAAATAGCGGTCATGGGAAACGGTAACTACTATGCCATCGAAGCTATCCAAATAATCCTCTAGAATGGTTAAGGTGGCAATATCCAAGTCGTTGGTGGGCTCATCCAAAAACAATACATTTGGAGCTTCCATCAGGATACGAAGCAGATACAACCGGCGTTTTTCACCACCAGATAACTTTTCAATGCGGGAGTATTGCATTTCTCCCGGGAAGAGAAAGCGTTCTAGCATAGCAGAAGCTGTAATGGTAGAGCCATCGGCAGTATGAATGTATTCCCCGCCTTCCCGGACGTAGTCAATAACCCGGAGAGACTCATCTAAAGCCTCGTTCTCCTGAGAAAAATAGCCAATTTTCACTGTCTGGCCAATTACTACAGAGCCAGAGTCAGGCTCTACCTGCCCTGTGATAATTTTCATGAGAGTTGATTTGCCACAGCCGTTTGGACCAATGATACCGATACGGTCATTTCGCAGGAAGTAATACGTAAAGTCATTGATATAGGTATGATCATTGTAGGATTTTGTAATATGTTCCAATTCTACAGTTGTCTTACCAAGTCGGGAGGAAACAGAACTGATTTCCACCTTGCTATCTTGAATAGGAGCAGCCATATCCCGTAGAGCCTCATAACGGGAGATATGGGCTTTTTGCTTGGTAGAACGGGCGCGAGCCCCACGCATCATCCAGGCAATTTCTACTTTCAAAATACTTTGTCGTTTCCGTTCTGTAGCAAGGGCAATTTCCTCTCGTTGCGCCTTACGTTCCAGATAACCCAGATAATTACAGCTGTAGCTGTAAAGCTTGCCCTTGTCAATTTCTACGATACGGTTTACCACGCTATCCAAAAAATAGCGGTCATGGGTAATCATAATCAAAGAGCACCTGCTGTTCTTTAAATATTCCTCTAACCATTCTGCCATGGCACTATCCAAGTGGTTAGTAGGCTCATCCAGAATCAAAATGTCGGATGGAGTCAATAAGGTTCGCACTAAGGCGATTCGTTTACGCTGACCACCAGATAGTTCGGTAATATTTTGATTAAATTGGCTGATACCAAGCTTTGTCAGCATGGCTCTTGCCTGGCTTTCGTAGTCCAGCGGATTGCCAGAAATATCATCTGCCAAAGGAAGAGCAGCGGTAAGTACATCAAATGCTGGAGAGAAGGAAGGATTCTGAGGAAGGTAGCCTATCCGGAGATTCCTTCCCATAATAATGGTTCCTTCGTCGGGGATTTCTTTGCCCGCAAGGATTTTCAGCAACGTAGATTTACCAGTACCGTTAATACCAATAATACCCACCTTTTCCTGTTCGTTTAAGCTAAAGGAAACGTCATCAAACAGTTTCCGTTCTGTATAAGAATGTGTAAGATGTTCAGCAGTAATCAGATTCATAATATTCCTCCCAGGCATCAACTAAAATTTCATAATATCTTCATGATTCCTTGTGCAGAATTGTTTGACACAGAAAAGGAATCCTTTATAATATATAGGGAAAAGGTTTTTGTGTCAAAAGATGGATGATAGATTGGAGGAACTCAGAGTGAAAAATGCATATACCCGCTACCAAAGACGGACAAATTATTATGAGACAGACAGAATGGACATTATTCATCATTCCAACTATATTCGTTATTTTGAAGAAGCAAGAATTTATTGGATGGAAGAAATCGGATTAAAATTCAGTGAAGTGGAGAAAAGAGGGATTTTGATTCCTGTTATGTTTGTAGATTGCCAGTATCTTGTACCAGTGCAGTTTGAGGATGACATAGAGATTCAGGTAAAACTGGCATATTTTGATGGAATTAAGATGGAATTTACTTATGAATTGTATCAGAAGAAGACGGGGCAGCTTTGTACTACAGGAAGAAGCGGACATTGTTTTTTAAATGACAAGATGAAACCAGTTCTGGTGAAAAAGCAGTTTCCGGATATCTATGAAAAAATGCAGGAGGCACTGGCAAGGGATGGCGGTGTCGGCAGAGGAAAAAAAGCCTAGGAGACAAGCTGGTTGGGATTAACAGCGAGAAAAGTCTAGGGAAGAAAGTCAGGAGTTACATGGAGAAGAAAGGAATCGAGGCATATGAAGAAAAAACTGCTTATCATATTAATTACTAGTCTGGTAATGATTGGATTAATGGGAGCTTTTTTGTGGAAAATGAATTCTATTTCAAAGAAGCTTGCAAAAAGTGAACAGGCGTTATTAGAACAGGAGCTGGATATTAATGTTTCTGATAAGGCATGGAAGGATATTAGCAGTCTGGATATTATTCCATTATATTTATCTGGTGACCAGAAGAATGTGGTGACAAAGGATTATAATAGCCTGGATGAGATTTATAATATGGAAAATTCAGCAGTAGCAGAGGAGATGCTGACTGATATTAAGAAGCGGGGGGAATATATGACGGAGAGACCGCTTTGGGCGTACAATCCTTATGGTACGAATAATCAGTCATTATATTTGTATTTCCGTTCCGAGGGAAAATGCTATTGCCGCTATACTATCTCTGTAGAAAACGAGCAGATTCCGGATTTTACCCGTACCTTAAGCAATGGTGCTTCTGGTAATATCAGTGAAGAGCATGAGTATCAGATTATTGGATTAGTACCTGGAGAAAAGAATTATATTATTTTAAAGCTTTATAATAATAAGGATGAACTGGCTCAGACCGTGACCTATACCATAGATATGCCGAAAAGTCAGGTGGGAGCACAGACAATTCTTGAGTCAGAAGAGGGACGAAGCAAGGTATCTATTACAAATGGCCTTTATATGGTATTTCAGAAACCAGTTACCACAAAGAAAATGGTAACAAGAGCGGTTACAGAGAAACAGAAAAAGAAAGGCAAGACCGTTAAGAAAAGGGTAAAGAAAAAAGTGGCTGTAGTAAAGCAGAAGTCAGCACTTCTTCTCTATGATAATTCTGGTGTGCTTCGTGGCGAGATACCAGTAAAAGATGCAGGGATTAATGCAGAAATTGTTTATGATAATCTGGTATACCAGTTGGATATGAATAGGCTGGTTCAGATTAATTCTCTGGGTCAGGTGGTAGATGTGATTAAGTCCTCCGAGTACAGTTTTGTTGGAGAATTTGCCTATGATGGCTATGGTTCCATTTACACTTTGGGAGAAAGCAACTATATTTCCAGCCATCCAGCTTTTCCAGATGTTTTAAAGATTGAATTGGAATCAGGAGAAGTGACCAATGCTTTATTTGGAACAGAAATTCAGAAAGTGGTAGAGAGTCATTATAAAGAAAAGGTGAGTTATCCAGGAATTGATTCTATCCAAGTAGTAGGTGTTAATCAGGTGTTGTTAAGTTCTTCCCAGTTATCCAGTATCTTTAAGTACAGTAATATCAGCAGTCTAATGCCAAAACTGGATTATGTAATTTCTGATGAAGACTTGTGGAAGAATAACAATAAAAAGCAAAGAAAATGGCGTAGAAAGAAATTATTAACCAAGGCAGTGGCAGAAGGGGAAACGGAGCCACCAGTAGAAACTCCTCTTGTGGATTCTATTTTAGAGGAACCAGAAGTACCAGAAATTTTCCCATCTCAATATGGACAGAATTCCATGGTGATTGAAAAGGATTCTTCGCTGGCGGAGGGACAGTATCTGGTGTATATGCTGAATAATAATAGTGGCGCAGGAGCTGCTAAAGGAAATGAAAATTCCTATTATTACCGGTATTTGGTGGATGAAAATGCAGGTACTTATGTATTGGATGAAAAAGAGCGTTTGGAAAAAAATGCAGAAGGTGGCAACGTCATCCCATTTGAAGAGAGTTACTTATATTGTAAAGGAGACTCAGATACTTTCCTGGAATGTGATGAGGAAGGAAAGCTAATTAAGTCTTTTCAGGCTCAGGAAGAATTGTATCGGGTGTACAAAAGTGACTGGAAGGGATTCTGGTTCTATTAATTAGAAAAATTAAACAGGATTTTACATGAAAATGTAGAATCCTGTTTTTGGGTTTATTAGGAATGCTTGTTTTATTAAAGCATTTCTCAATTTATTTGTTTGTGTAGACAGAAAATTCGGATAGTGCCATGCGTCCGTTCTTCTTGGAAAGCTTTAGATATCTGCATTTAGAGGAATTAGCAAATTCTGATTTCCAAATATAACTATCGGTATAGCAGGAAGGAACAGAGCCAATAACACATAACTTTTTCCATTTCTTTCCGTTCTTAGAACCATACACGGTAATTCCAGTGGCTTTGCTTGCATCAATAGAAGAAGCAGAATAAGAAATAGCCTGAATGGTATGTTTTTTCTTTAAATCAATTTTTAACCATCCTTTCGCACAATCGTAATCTGTAGTGTAATCCTGATCGGCAATATTTTTCGGTGCATTTATTTCTAAAGCTGGCATTTTGCCAGAAATAGCTTTTTTTCCGAAAGAAATTTCTTTCAGTTTGCGGGTATCCCAATTGTCCTTTAAGGATATTCCGGAAATAATATAGGTGGTAATAGAATTTTCCTTTAAGGTAGTAGAGAATTTCTTTTTCTTTGTATCCAAGTTGGCTTTGATAGTTTCGCTGACATTTGCCCAGTTTTCTCCCTCTGCAAGAGTACCACTAGTTCGTATCGCCTGAACTGTAGCAGTTGTGGCAATAGAATCAAATTGTGATAAATCGATGTTACAAGAGGTAGATTTTGCTTTTTTATTAGGAGCAACTACTACAAGTTTGTTGTTTTGGGTGTCGTATGCAGCAACCGCATTGTTATTTGCTCCAATAATGGTATAACCTGGACGGATATATCGGGAATACTGTCCAAAGCCATAGTATTTCTTTGTAAAAATAAGATTACTCTGGTTATGGTCAGCAATAAGAACTCCCCAAAAGCCCTGTGTGTCTTTTTCGATTCGTTCCTCAGGGGTAATGGAGGCGGCGTCGGCTGTATTTGAGGCATCAATGTGGATGTCGATAGCATCCCACATAATCCATGCGGATGGCTGTAAGGCATTTAGTTCGGTACTAATATAGTCAGAAAGACCTAAGGCAGCACTCATTTCTCCCGCATTGGTTCCTGCAGTAGCAGTACCATCCATTTCAGACATCCATAGATTTTTGTTTGATTTTTCAGCCAAAATTCGTAAGTTAGGCATATAATAAGCATCATTATAAGCATGTGTATCAATTCTTTGAATGGATTTTTTTGCTTTAGATGATAATTTTTTATAGGATGTAGCTGCTGCATAGATGGAAGAGCAATCTGATGCAGACAGGGTAATGGATTCAGAAAGCTTTAATTCCTCTGCACGTTTTGCAATACTGGTGATTAATTTAGACTGGTTTTTTCCTTCGGAAATATGGCAGCCCTCTTGTTTTTCGCTATTAGCCGTCCAATTGCTGGATTCAGGCTCGTTCATGCCGGTCATGCTGGTAATATTCAATCCATTTTCTTCTTTTAGGTGTTTTACTACATCAGTAAAGTAGGTAGCAAAGGCATCATAGCTATTTGATTTTATATTGGTTGATGCTCCGTCTTTTGAGCCGGAACTACAGCCACTGACAGTCATAAAATAAGGGGGGGAATTGGAAAAAGCTTCTGCCTGAAACTCTGCGCCGGCTTCTTTCTGGCAGGCAAGAGCTACATTTAACTGATTGGAATCCGCATTCCAGTTGTAATTCCAGGCATAGCCTGATTTTGGGTCATAGGCAGCATAGTTTGTAGCTTCCGTTTCGTTTATCTGTGTAGGAGTAGTCCAGAAACCGGGCATTTTGGAATCTGAACGGGTGATATGGTTATGGGTAGGATCATCGCCTCCGCCAATGTTATATCTTCCAATTGTCATACCCAGACCAGTGTTTTCGTTATATAAAAGTTTTGCTGCTTCTGTTGTTAAGGTAGAATTGTAACCGCAGCGATTTGCCCACCAGCAGAGAGAGGTTCCAAAACCTTGAAATTCGCCATATCCATCCCCATTCGTATCATGAAAGGTGGAATGGGCATCCGGTTCTAATTTAATAGAAACTGTTGCAGAAGCAGCTTCTGCATTTTTGGAGAAAAAGCTGACGGGGAAAGATGCAGTAAATGCAGACAATGTTACTGCGCATGTTATGGTGAGAGAAAGAAAGCGTTTAAATATTCGCATAAAAAATACCTCCTATTTTTTGTTTTGATTTAAAGTATTTAGATGATTATAACAAAGAAGTTTTTCTAGAAAAATTAAGTAAAATCTCAAAATGAAAATATTTGAACATCAAAATGATTTTTTGTTAATTTAGCGTTGGGACAAATAGAAAGAAGGATTCTATAAATATAGTTAAAAAATACGGAAAGACAGAAGGTGTATAGTTGACCGAAGACTGGAAAAGAGGTATACTAATGACATCAATGTGGTTATTAAAATCATAAAAGTTTAGGAGGATTATTGAGATGAAATTTTTTGTTGACACAGCCAAAATTGAAGACATTAAGAAAGCAAATGAGATGGGTGTAATTTGTGGTGTTACTACTAATCCATCTTTGATTGCAAAAGAAGGTGGCAAGAGCCAGGAAGAAGTTTTGAAGGAAATTGCTGAAATCGTGGACGGACCTATCAGTGGTGAAGTTAAGGCTACAACTGTTGATGCAGAAGGCATGATTGCAGAGGGACGTGAAATTGCAAAGCTTCATCCAAATATGGTTGTTAAGATTCCTATGACTGTAGAAGGTTTGAAGGCAACAAAGGTACTTTCTGCGGAAGGTATTAAGTGTAACGTTACTTTGATTTTCTCTGCAAATCAGGCACTTTTAGCTGCTAAGGCAGGAGCTGCTTACGTATCTCCATTCCTTGGACGTCTGGATGATATTTCACAGCCAGGTATTGATTTGATTGAGACAATTACAGCTATCTTCGATAACTATGGTATTGATACAGAGATTATTGCAGCAAGTGTACGTAACCCAATTCACGTTACTGACTGTGCATTAGCAGGTGCTGATATTGCAACTGTACCATACTCTGTAATCGAGCAGATGACAAAGCATCCTTTAACCGATCAGGGTATTGAGAAGTTCCAGAAGGATTATATTGCTGTTTTTGGTGAATAATCTAGAGATTTGTAACAAATCTGGTGAGGATACGGGTGTCGTGATTTTCACTAGCAAATAAAATAGTATCAAACAAGAAAGGAAACAAACATGGATACATTAGCATTAAAGAAAACTGCCAATGAGATTCGCAAAGGCATTGTAACTGCTGTACATAGTGCAAAGTCTGGTCATCCAGGTGGATCTTTATCTGCAGCAGACATTATGACTTATCTTTACTTTGAAGAGATGAATATTGATCCAAAGGAGCCAAAGAAAGCAGATAGAGACCGTTTTGTATTGTCAAAGGGTCATATTGCTCCAGCACTTTATTCTACACTGGCACAGAGGGGCTTCTTCCCAGTGGAGGATTTGAAGACTCTTCGTCATGTAGGTTCTTACTTACAGGGACATCCTGATATGAAGCACATTCCAGGTGTAGATATGTCCAGTGGTTCTTTAGGACAGGGTATTTCTGCAGCAGTAGGTATGGCTCTGGCTGCAAAGCTGGATGGAAAGGATTTCCGTACTTATGCTATGTTAGGTGACGGTGAGATTCAGGAAGGACAGGTTTGGGAAGCTGCAATGTTCGCTGGTGCCCGCAAGCTGGACAACTTGGTTGTTATCGTTGACAATAATGGTTTACAGATTGATGGAGATATTGCAGATGTATGTTCTCCATATCCAATTGCAGATAAGTTTAAAGCATTTAATTTCAATGTAATCGAGATTGACGCCCATGATTTTGAGCAGATTGCAGATGCATTTGCTAAGGCAAAAGATACTAAGGGAATGCCTACTGCAATTATCGCAAAGAGTGTAAAAGGCAAAGGCGTAAGCTTTATGGAGAATCTGGCAAGCTGGCATGGTACTGCTCCAAATGATGAGCAGTATGCACAGGCTATTGCAGATTTAGAAAAAATTGGAGAAAGCTTATCATAAGCAGATTGGAGGATAAAATGGCAGACGTTAAGAAAATCGCAACAAGAGATAGTTACGGAAATGCGTTAACTGAACTGGCAGAAGCTTATCCAAATCTGGTAGTACTGGATGCAGATTTAGCAGCTGCTACAAAGACTGGTATTTTTAAGAAAGCATATCCAGATAGACATATTGATTGTGGTATCGCTGAGTGTAACATGGTAGGTATTGCAGCAGGTTTAGCAGCAGCGGGTAAGGTTCCTTTTGTAAGTTCCTTCGCTATGTTTGCAGCAGGCCGTGCATTTGAGCAGGTTCGTAACTCAGTAGGATATCCAAAGTTAAATGTAAAGATTGGTGCTACTCACGCAGGTATTTCTGTAGGTGAGGATGGTGCTACTCATCAGTGCTGTGAGGATTTAGCTTTAATGCGTACTATTCCTGGTATGGTAGTTATGAATCCTTCTGACGATGTAGAAGCAAAGGCTGCAGTAAAGGCTGCATTAGACCATGAAGGTCCTGTATATATTCGTTTCGGACGTTTAGCAGTGCCAGTTATTAATGACAAGCCAGATTATAAGTTTGAAATTGGTAAGGGTGTTGTTCTTCGTGAAGGTAAGGATGTAACATTGGTAGCTACAGGTCTTGAAGTAGCTGAGACCATGGAAGCAGCTGAGAAGCTGGCAGCAGATGGTATTGATGCAAAGGTTATCAATATTCATACCATTAAGCCATTAGACGAGGAATTAATCCTTGCAGCAGCAAAAGAAACTGGCAAGGTGGTTACTATTGAAGAGCATTCTGTTATTGGTGGTCTTGGTAGTGCTGTTTGTGATTGCCTCTCTGAGAAGGCTCCAACACCAGTATTAAAGATTGGTGTGAATGATACCTTCGGTGAGTCAGGTCCAGCATTAGAACTGATTAAGAAGTATGGTCTTGATGCAGATAGCATTTACAATAAGGTAAAAGATTTCGTGAAATAAGAACGTATTGAGCGAAAAAAAAATGTTAAATGAAAAAGGAGGATTCGTTGTGGACAAGTGTCTATAGCGAATCCTCTTTTTCATGGAGTCTAATGCTAGTTTTCTGGTTTGTGTACTGATTGTCTTCTTGCATAAATCCTTCACTCCTGTCTCTCTGAAATGTCTTTTGGTATCATCCTCGCTAAGTTACGTTGGTTCGTCATTGTCCGGCCAGAGCGTTATCATAGTCAGACAGCGCGAGTAGAACGCTTGCTCTTTGAAGATGCTTGGGTTTCTTGTTCTTATAATATATATCGGATGAATTTTGTTGGAAGTCAACTAAATTTATATATTGGAGGCAGGATGTGATATACTTAGCAGTAGATTACCAAGCTTTACATGTGGAAAATGAGAGATAACTAGAGAGTATATAGGTTTTTTACATGGGAAGTTTAAAGTTATGGATAGAGAGAGGAGTTTATTATGAAATTATTAATTGTAAGACATGGGGATCCAGACTATAGTATTGATTCTCTGACCCAAAAGGGCTGGAGAGAAGCAAAGCTGTTATCAGAACGGCTTTGTAAGCTGGATGTCAAAGAGTTTTATGTTTCTCCATTGGGAAGAGCAAAGGATACGGTTTCTTGTACTTTAGAGAAACTAAATCGAAGGGCTGTTGAAATGCCCTGGATGCGAGAATTTGATGCTTTGATTCAAAGACCAGATGCAGAGCAGGAAATCATTGCATGGGACTGGCTTCCGGCAGATTGGATGAAGGAAAAAGATTTTTATGATAAAGAGAAGTGGGGACAGCATCATACAATGAAAAACGGAAAGACAGAGCATGGTGATGTATGGCAGGAGTACCAGTGGGTTACTATTGAGTTTGACAAACTTTTGGCAAAGCATGGATATGTTAGAGAAAATGGATACTACCGAGTGGAAGAGGCTAATAATGATACCATTGTGCTAGTATGTCATTTTGGGCTGGAATGTGTACTGATTAGCCATTTACTGGGCATCTCTCCTATGGTAATGTGGCATGGATTTTGCGCAGCACCAACTTCGGTAACTACTATTCATACCGAAGAACGCCGGAAAGGTGTGGCATCTTTCCGGGTAGCGTCCTTTGGTGATATTTCTCATTTGTACGTAGCAGGAGAGGAACCGGCTTTTGCAGCACGTTTCTGCGAGTGCTACGATAATGAGGAGCAAAGGCATGATTAAAATTAGTCTAACAGTTTCCCATCTGTGGAAATTGTTACGACCCTCCAAGGGATAAATTTTCCACTTGCCTGTAGAGCTCGTTTGGTAGCGGCTTCAATACCACCACAGCAAGGAACTTCCATTCGGGCAATGGTTACAGACTGAATATCATTGAGAGAAATAATTTGTATCAATTTTTCTGTATAATCTCCTTCATCCAGCTTCGGGCAGCCAATGAGGGTGATGTGGTTGCGGATAAATTCGTTATGGAAATTTCCATAAGCATAGGCAGTACAGTCTGCAGCAATGAGAAGTCTGGCGCCATCAAAATAAGGAGCTTGCACTGGAACCAGCTTAATCTGCACCGGCCATTGAGAAAGCTGGCTGGAAACCTTAGTGGCAGGAGCTTCCGCTTCTGTTTGTGTATGAGAGATGGTTTTGGAATGTGTACCAGGGCATCCACAAGGCAAAACAGCTTCTTCTTTTTTGCGCTTTGCTTCAAGAACAGCAGCTTCATCATAAGCAGGTGCTTCTCGCAACTCAAAGGAAATTGCGTTGGTTGGACAGGCTGGAAGACAGTCTCCCAGTCCATCACAATAATCTTCTCTTGTCAGGGTAGCCTTTCCATTTATCATCTCAATAGCACCTTCGTGACAGGCAGCAGCACATGCGCCACAACCATTACATTTATCCTGATTGATTTTAATAATTTTTCGTATCATAGGGAATCCTCCTTAAAAATATGAATTGTTTCATGTTCTGTTTGTATTGTAGTGGATTCGGTAGAAATTGTATGTTGGAAATCCAACAAAAAAGTGTAAAAAACATTTAAAATAAATCGATAGTCAATATTATGGGAAGTTTGAGTTAAAAAGATATAAGGGTGTAAAGTTTTAATAAGACTTTACACCCTTTGTTATTGTATTTTTTGTGGGATTAGCATAATCGAGTTTTTAATTCTCTTACATCGGTTTCAAGAACATTAACTCGAACAGAAAGCATCTCAACCTCTTTGTTTGGTTTCAGTGCCTCATGGAGACGTCTGGATAAATCTAAATGTCCCTCCGCTATCCGCTGGATGTTTCCTCGTATTTCATCTTCAATGATTAATTTAATACTGTTTATGTCGTCATCTAAGCGTTTCAATTTATCTTCTATAACATCGAAACGCGTTAATTCACTTTCAATAGCATCAAAACGTTTTAACTCAGCTTCGATGGTATCAAAACGCTTTAACTCAGCTTCAATGGTATCAAAACGCTTTAACTCAGCTTCGATGGTATCAAAACGCTTTAACTCAGCTTCGATGGTATCAAAACGCTTTAACTCAGCTTCGATGGCATCAAAACGCTTTAACTCAGCTTCGATGGTATCAAAACGTTTTAACTCAGCTTCGATGGTATCAAAACGCTTTAACTCAGCTTCAATGGTATCAAAACGCTTTAACTCAGCTTCGATGGTATCAAAACGCTTTAACTCAG